>CALAZQ010000248.1 GCA_937926325.1 uncultured Planctomycetaceae bacterium
GCCTTCGGCAGTTTGGCCTGGAACTTTGCCACCTGCTGCCGGCGATGCCGCCGCCGCTTGATTTCTTTCATCCGGTTGCTGATGCCACCCATGGTCGTCTCCTGAATAAGGTGTTCGGTTGAGCCGCGTACTGTAGTTGAGCCGGCGGGCGGCGTCAAAGCCTGGCCCTTGGGGAACGGGGATGGCTGCGGATAGAATCGAGCTACCGCAGGCCGCAGGGCGATCCGCCCCGGCCGTCACCGGGACGGGTGGCAGAGTGGTCGAATGCACCGGTCTTGAAAACCGGCAGTCGTGAAAGCGGCTCGTGGGTTCGAATCCCACCCCGTCCGTTTGCGTTCTTTCTGTGGCAGACTCAGGCTGCCCGCTTGCCTGCTCTGCTTTCGGGGACGGCAGGAGCAATCCCCTCAGCTCGCATCGCCTCCCAGTCTTCTTCAGACGGATGGGCGATCGTCCCGCAGAGGAAATCACCGACGGGGAAGGCGACGTTGAAATTCTTGTCGGGGTAGCGGTGGTGCAGAAAGTGGTGCCGGGCCACGAACTTGTAGGCCTGCCAGTTGGCGAAGAACCGCTGTTTGGGCTGATGCATCTCGAGGTGAATCTGATTCCAGATCGTGTGATGGAGAGTGACCACGCACGGCCAGATGGCCGCACCCATGAAAAATGTCTGATAGCCCGTCAGATAGCCGACCAGCCCAAACAATAGGCTCAGCGGCAGCCCCTCAAGCAGCCCTTCCCAGAGATTGAGCCGGATGCCCCGGTCCTCGCCCGGCGGCAGCGGCTCGTCGTGAAAGTCCTGCCGGTACTGGCTGTGGTGTTCCACCGCATGGCTGGTGAAGATTTTCTTGCGAAGTGCCGAGTTTCGCAGGAAGCGGAGTCGCGGCACCTTGTGCATCAGATTGCAGTGCACCTGGTGCTCGACCATCGACATGAACACGACCAGCCCGGCAAACCAGGCGATGGCGGAGAGCAGCTGAAGCAACATTGGGGGGTCCCGGGTGTTGGGGGAAGCGGGGGCGACACGTCGCTGCCGACCTTGGGGACCGCAGGTAGCGGCGTTGTAGCAGTACCGCTCAGCCGATGGCAGGCCAGTTTCCCTCGGTGTTCTCTCCCTCTATTCGGCCCGATGGGGCTTCTTTCTTTTCCCGGGAAAGCCTCCCTTTTTCGGTCGGGGCGGCTTTCCGGGGCCGCGGCGGGGTGCGAACCGGGGCGGGCCAGCCCGCTTGCCCGGCCGCTGCTGCCGGAACGGCTTTTCAATGTCGTCGATGGCCGACTCGGGCGGGGCCGCCGGGGCGAAGTGCTGCAGAATGGCGGCCGCCACGTCGGTCGGTGGGTGGCCCGCCTCGAGCAGCCGCTCGATCAATGGCGTCTCCCGCGGCAGGTCGTCACCTTCGAGAATCGCCTGCAAGATGCCAAACAGCGTGTCGGTTCGCCGGTTTTCGACCGCCTCGACGGACGGCATCTTTTCGCGGCGAATGCTGGTGCCGGTGAATCGTTCGATCGCCTGCAGCTTGCGGAAGCCGGCTCCTGAGATCAGCGTGATCGCCCGCCCTTTCCGGCCGGCCCGGCCGGTGCGGCCGATGCGGTGAACATAGTCCTCGGGGTCGTAGGGCAGATCGTAATTGACCACCAGTTCGAGGTCGTTGACGTCGATGCCGCGGGCGGCGACATCGGTGGCCACCAGGAACCGGAAGGCGGCCTGCTTGAAGCCGTTCATCACTCGGGTTCGCTGGGCCTGCGCCATGCCGCCGTGCAGCCGTTCAGCGATACAGCCACGGGCCGAGAGCGAATCGGCCAGCTGCTCGACCATCTGCTGGGTGTTGCAGAAGATCAGGCCGCTTTTGACGTCAAAGAAGTCGATCAGCCGCACCAGCGCATCGAACTTGGCATGGTGCCGGACTTCGTAATAGAGCTGATCGACCAGCGGCGGGCCGGTCACCGCCTTGTGCTGAATGGTGACCTGACGGGGGTCGCGGGAAAAAGCCCGAACCAGCTTCTTGATCGGCGGGCTGATGGTCGCCGAAAAGAAGACCGTCTGCCGCTCGTCCGGTGCCGCTGCCAGGATCGTTTCGATGTCCTCCCGAAAGCCCATGTCGAGCATCCGGTCGGCCTCATCGAGAATCAGCACCTGGACCGTCGAGAGGTCGAGCGTACCGCGACCGAGGTGATCGGTCAGCCGTCCCGGGGTGCCGACGACGATCTGCACCCCACGTTTGAGTTCGGCGAACTGCCGTTCATAGGCCGCCCCGCCATAGATCGGCAGCGACCGCACGCCTTTCTTGAAGGCCGCCAGCTTATGCACCTCGTCGGCCACCTGCGTGGCCAGCTCCCGGGTGGGCACGAGGATCAGCACCTGCGTCTGGTGCAGCTTGGGGTCGACTCGCTCAATCGCTGGAATGCAGAAGGCAGCTGTTTTGCCAGAACCGGTCTGGGACTGGCCCACGAGGTCGTGGCCTTCCAGCAGCAGCGGGATCGCCGCCGCCTGAATCGGTGAGGCCTCTTCAAAGCCGAGCTGGCCGACGGCCTTGAGCAGCTCCGGGGACAGCCCCAGCTGCTCAAAGGGCAGATGCCCGGGGGAGGCTTCCTCCGCGGCAGGGTCGGGCTGACGGTCGGCCGCCCGGTTGGTAGCCGCTTTCGGCTTCTTGTGAACCTTTTCGATTTTTCGTTGCTTCATGGTGGAGCCCTTTCGAGGCAAGGCGTCCCAATCATGCTTTCGGGGACGCGGGCGAAAGGGGCAGAATCGTCGACCCGCCGGAGGATCAAGGCGAGCCGAGGCCGGCAACACGCCGAGCGAACCAGGCGGCCGGCGTCGAAGAGCGTCTTCTCGAACCGTCCGCCAAAAGCTATCAGAGTTTTATCGGATTGCCATGAGACGGCCTGTCAGCCCCGACTCCGCCGATGATCTCAGACAAGCCGATGATCTCAGCTGAGTTGGTACGCTTGGAAAAACGTCCCTCTGTTTTTGCACCTTTCATGCCGCAACGACCCTGGAACAGCCTCAGCTTCGTCGCCCTTGAGGCAGTGCTGCTGGCGGTCACTGCCGTTTTCGGTGGTCCGGCCTGGACCGGCATGATGGTGCTGGCCTTGCTGGCGGAGGTTGCCGCCGGCAGTCAGCTGGCCGAGCTGGCCTGGCTGGTGCCGGTGGTCGGTTGGCTGGCGGCTGCTCTGTTCAGTGCCAATCGCGAACTCTTCTTTCCTTACTCGATGGCCGTCGCCGCCTTCATGGCCTGCCGGTTGCGGCAGCGGTCGTTGAGGGGTGCCGCTGGGACTGCTGCGGCTGGTGTCCTCGCCTTCTTGGGCATTCGACTGGCCCAGCAGGCAACCTGGCAGGTGCTGGCCACCGAAGCGGCGGTGGCCGTCGGCATCCTGCTGGTCATTGTGGGCGGCTGCCGCTGGCTGCCTGAGCGGCCGTGGCAGACGGGCCTGATGATGGCAGTGGCGTCAGGGCTGGCCTACGCCGGCCTGGCTTTGTAAAGATCCTGACCTACCAGCCCCGGATCAGCCAGCTGAGGATAACCATCAGGCAGATGACCGCCGTTACCACCACCCACAGCGGCTGACGGTAATAGGGCAGCTCCTCCGCCGAGATATAGTTGCCGCAGACCGGGCACTGCGGGCTGTCCTCAAGCATCTCTTCACCGCAGTAGGGACAGGAAACGGTCGGTTCGGTCTCGTCATCCGCCAGGTCGGCGTCGATGTCGTCGTCGTCCCAGTCGTCCGTTTCTTCAAGCATGCTGGCGGCCTTTGCTGGGGTGAGCCGGGATGTCAGGCCGATCGCCGGGCTGGCAGATCGAAGTTGGCGGCCACGGTCGTCGTGCCAGCCTGGTGCCGGGGCTCAAACGGGCAGTGGCGGCAGCCAGACCCACAGCAAGATCCCCGCTTCAGATGGCAGGCGGCGGTGAAGACAACACAGCCGTTTTCGAGGTAGAACTCAGGGGCATCGTCGACGCCCGAAGCCACGCCGCCTCCGCCGCCTCCGGCATCTGCCCGCTTTTCCTGCTGCCTTGCGTGTCCATCCATGTCTGGTCTCTCGTCGCCATCCCTGCAACGTGTTGTTGTGATCTCCGGGGCCGGCATCAGCGCCGAAAGCGGCCTGAAGACCTTTCGCGGCAACGACGGCCTCTGGGAGGGGCATCGCGTCGAAGAGGTCGCGACGCCGTCCGCCTGGGCGGCCGATCCGGCCCGGGTACTCCGATTCTACAACGAACGCCGAAAGCAGGTGCGGCTGGCCCGGCCGAACCCTGCCCACCGGGCCCTGGCCGAGCTCGAGCAGGGGTATCACGTCGATATTGTCACCCAAAACGTTGACGATCTGCACGAGCGGGCCGGCTCCAGCCGGGTGCTACACCTGCACGGCGAAATCATGCTGGCCCGCAGCACGATCGACGCCGGCTGCCTCGTGCCGCTGGGCGATCGGGACATCGCCCTGGGCGACACCTGCCCGCGTGGCGGCCAGCTGCGGCCGCACGTGGTCTGGTTTGGTGAGGAGGTGCCAGCCCTCGCGGCTGCCGCCGATCTGGTGGCCCAGGCCGACATCCTGCTGTGCGTCGGCACTTCGCTGCAGGTCTATCCGGCGGCGTCGCTCGTCTTTCTGGCCCCCGACGAGGCCCGGCGAATCGTCATCGACCCACAGATTCCCGACACGATCACGCGGACCAGCTTTGAGTGTTTGGCCAAGCCAGCCAGCGAAGGTGTCCCGCTGGTGGTGGCTGAATTGCTGCGGCATGCGGCGCGATAGTTGGTGGCGACTTGCCTTCGGAGTGCCTCCCGTTAGCGTTCTCGCGAACGGTCGTTTCACCATCGAGACGAAGGACTCACTCGATGTTCACCAGAAGGTCCCATCTGAAGACGAGGAGTCCTGCGTCATGTGCTTTGGAAACATCTCTGGAACCGGCGCGCGTCGCGTCGGTATTGCTGCCGCCGTCATCATCGGCATGAGTGTGCCCAGTGCGGCCTGGGCCGAGTGGTCCTATGAGTCGGGCGAGGTGGTCTCGGGCTCGTCCGGCGGTTCTTCGGGCGGCTGGCACTCGAGTTACGGCTCGAACGGCGGTTCGTCGGGTGGCAGCTCGGGCGGGAGTTCGGGTGGTTCATCCGGCGGCAGTTACGGTTCCAGCGGCGGTAGCTCAGGAGGCAGCTGGGGTTCTGGGGGCAGCCACGGCAGTCGGCGGGCGGCGCGGCGGGCGGCCCGACGGGCCCGGCGGCACGGGTCGTCCGG
>CALAZQ010000249.1 GCA_937926325.1 uncultured Planctomycetaceae bacterium
TTCAGTTCTGGGCTGATGATCCTGAAATCGGCAACAGGATGATCAACGCCCGCAGTGTTGACGAGACGGCCGCCAGCAACTTTGGCGTGCGGTCCCTCGTGCAGGCGATCGCCACGAGCCCGCTCTTGCTGACGAAGTAGCATTCCCAGCCCTTCAGGGCTGTCGAAGGCATCGCCTGGGCGAGGCTGCACACCGGTCGGAGAATCCACGCTGGGACCTCTGGTTTTGCCCACCGACCGCGGCGAGTGGCAACCCGACACCGAGAAGCCACCGGCAAAGGTCAAAACGCAAGAATTGACCCCCAGTACGGCTCACTTGGGCAGGTCGATCGACAGCCGGCGATTGGCCGCGTCGATGGTGTACTCAAGGCCTGATGACGCGGGGTTGGCATAGCGGGCCGGCACCCGCAGCTTGACTGGATCGGCGCCGCTGACCCCAAGCCGCGGTGGGCATTTTCGGCTGGAATCATCGGAAATCCCCTTTCGGTTCAGAAAGCTGGCGAAGAGCAGACAAGCAACGAAAAAAACCCGCCTCAATGGCCCACTGCCGCCGGTGCCAATGATTGGCCAATTTTTTTGCGTCCCGATGGCTTGCCAAAAACCCTTTCAGCGCCGCGGCGAGCACACGTGCTGAAAGGGTATAATTTCGGAGTCTTGCTGGACGCCTATGGAGCAGGCGATGCGGTTTGAATTCGACGCCCGCAAGAGTGACTCCAACCGAGACAAACATGGGATCGATTTTGCGGCAGCCCAACTGCTGTGGCGGGATCAACGACTGCTCGAAATCCCCGGCCGAACAACAGATGAACCGCGGTGGCTCGTAATCGGAACAATCGGTGACAAAGTCTGGTCGGCTGTCATTACCCGACGCCGCCGCACCATTCGCATTATTTCGGTCCGTCGGGCGCGGGCAGAGGAGGTGTTGCTCTATGAGTCGGAAGAGAAAAGCAGTGAAGGCTGAGGCGTTCGACCAAGCCTTCGACGCGGGGCAAGACATCACAGCAGCGATCGATACCGCCAAGGCACGGCGACCCAACCGGCAGCAACGACGGGTCAACGTCGATTTTCCAGTGTGGATGGTGGAATCACTCGACGCCGAAGCAGGTCGGCTTGGGGTCACGCGGCAATCGATCATCAAGGTCTGGATTGCCGAACGGCTCAGCCGGCCCACCTGAGGAGGATGCGTCTCATGTCAGCAGTTCCTCCAGGATGCCGGTTGAGTCGCCATGCCGATCGACCTGGACGCCCGAGCCCTGCAGCAGGGTCAGCCAGCAGTTGTTCAGCGGCGTCTGCTTCGGCAGCACCAGGTGCTGGCCAAGCCTGATACCAGCCCCGTGGCCGGCAATCAGCGTGGGGCAATTGGAAAGCTCGTGACCGGTGCGGATGTTGCTGCCGTAGACCACTGTCGTGTGGTCGAACAGATGGGAGCCATCGGCCTCTGCGGTCTGCTTGAGGCGGTCGAGCAGGCCGGCGAGCAGATCGCTCTGGGCGAGATCTCGCTGTTGCGAGCAGACCAGCTTCTCGGCCCTCGTGGTGTGGTAGTGACTCATGTCGTGGGGAAACATCTTCTGGCCGGTGCTCGTCAGCAGGGTGTTGACCGGCTGGCGGTAGGTGATCACCCGGGTGGAGTCGGTCTGCAGGGCCGCCACCAGCAGGTTGTGCATCAGCTTGATCTCCTCCTTCCCCTCCATGCCCTGCTTGGGCTCGGCAAGCGGTGCCGGTGTCGAGGTGTGGCAGCCGAGAGAAGGGCCGCCGGTAGTGGGAAAAATTGTCGGTCGAAAAGCGGGCCGCCGCTGGGCGGGGTGCAGATGGCTGATGCCCATGCGGAGCATCAGGAAGCGACTCTGTGGTGGCAGCCGCAGTTCGCAGTCGATCAACTCCCAGCTGGCCGGCTGCCGGCTGCCAGAGGCTTTCATCGGTTGCCAGGCAGGCATGGAGGTCTGCCAGGCAGAGGTCGCGGATTATCAGACAACGGACGCATACATGTCTTCTGCCGGAACGTGGAAAAATTTGACACCCGGCCTGAAAATAGCCGGTAGGCTGCGGTTCCTGTCCCGTTTTCTACGCTGTTTCCCTGGGAACACGGTCATGGTCATGCAGCTCCTTCGGTTCCTGTGTCTCGGTGGCATTGTGGGTGTTGCCGCCACGGCCGCGGCCGCCGAGACCGGCCGCCGCTATGACCTGGTCGCCCGTGCCAGTGCAATCGACCCGGCAGCCGGCGAGCATCCTGAGATCGGCTTCAGCTTCACCGACCCCAAGACCGGCAAGCCGGCCGACCTTCAGCATGCTGTCGTCGACACCAGCGTGCCGAGTGAGGGGCGGCTGGTGATCTGGCTGATGGCCCACAGCCCGGGTCTGTTCGACCGGCTGGCCAGCTATGGGCTGCATGGCATTCAGGTCCACTATGCCAACGGCTGGTTCGGGACGCTCAAGCCGGCGGTGCGAGACTCCGGTGACGTGCTCGGCAAGATTCGGCTTGAGGCGGCAACCGGCGAGGACATCAGCCCACTGGTCGATATCCCGAAGCCCGACGGCATGCGGGAGCGGGCCCGGCAGTTTCTGCTTTGGCTCAACCGGGAAAATCCTGAGGGGAATTGGGCCCAGTTTCTCACGGCCGACCGTGGCGAGCTGCGGTGGGACAAGGTGACGCTGGCCGGCATCTCGCATGGCTCGACCACCGCCGCCCGCTTCGCGCTGCATCAGGCGGTCGATCGGGTCGTCATGTTCTCAGGCCCCCGGGACAACACCGAAACCTGGCAGGGAGGGCCGTCGGCCACCTCCCCCAGCCGGTTCTTTGGCTTTACCCATGTGCTCGATGCTGGCTGGGAGCGGGATCACTACTGCCGCTCGTGGCAGCTGCTGCGGCTGCAGGAGTGCGGCCCGGTGGTCAACGTCGAGCAGACGCCAGCTCCCTACGGCAATAGCCGCCGGCTGATCAGCGACTGTGACATGGGGGGCAATGGCCGGCGGGCCCACTCGGGGGTGATTCCCAACGGCAACGCCTGCAAGGATGCGGCCGGAACCTTTCTGCATGAGCCGGTCTGGCGGTATCTGTTCATGCATCCGGTCACCGAGGTGGGCCCGGCCGTTGCCCCCGACCCCGACTGCGCGATGCAGCGGCAGACAGCCCACAGTGCGGCCAACAGCCGGGCCGAACGGCAGCTGGAGGGCTGGCGGGTGCTGATCAGTCGCCCGCTCTTGGCCGACGGCAGGTGCTTGTGAGCAGGGTGTTGGCCGCCTTATTCTTGGGGAAAAGAGCTGATTTGGTTGGGTTTCTCCGGGTGTCTTTCTTGCCCTCATCGAAAAGCCTCGATGCTCAACGCCTCTCGCTTTGCCGAACTATCGTTGGCCCCGCGTGATCGGGCCGCTGTGCTTGACGCGGTGAAGCTTCTTGTCGCTCGTCTGCCGGTTGAGCGAGTGGTTCTCTACGGCTCGAAGGTCCGCGGGGATGACCATGCCGAAAGCGACATCGACCTGCTGGTGCTCACGAGTCGTCCCCTGAGTGCGGCCGAAGGCTTTCTGGCAACCGAACTGTTACAGCCGGTACAGCATCGCTATCACTGCATCATCAGCCCGCTGCGGCTCACGGCAGCTGAGTGGTACCGCGGGGTCTATCAGGTGCTTGGCATCCGTCATGAGATCGATCGTGAAGGAGTCGATGTACCGCTGCCCCGACAGGCTGGCGAGCGAGCCCATCTGGAGCCGGCCGAGAGATGAGCCCCGAAGAAGCCCGCAGCGAGGTGATCAGGTGGTCGGTTGAACGGGCTCAAATCCGGTTGGATGCGGCCGAACGTGAACTGCAAGCCGGGGTGCCGCAGCTCGCGGCAGACCACGCCTACTACGCCTGCTTTCATCTCGTGTCGGCCGTGTTTCTCTGTGACGGGCTGACGATGAAACGGCATTCGGCAGTTCGTGCAGCCGTCCATGAGCGGCTGATCCAGACCGGCCGGCTTGACCGGCAGTGGGGAAGCATCTTCGACCGGCTGGCAGAACTACGGACGCAGTCGGTCTATGCCGCGCTCTTCGTCCTCGACGCAGAGACCGGACGAATCATCGTGGATGATGCCGTGAGGTTCGCCGTGGTGCTGCGGCGAATGCTTCCGCCGACGTGAGGTGAATGATGCCTCAGGGAGCCTCGGCTGCGACGGAGTAGGTTGGCAGGTGCCGGGCGGGCACTTCGAGGGCCAGCAGATGCAGGGTGGTGACGTAGATGCGGCCACCGTAGTGGCCCCAGCGATCGGGCCGGCTGCCGAGTGGATCCCAGCTGCCAGCTGCCGAGCCGGTGCGGGCCTGCTGCGTTGCCAGCAGATCGACCAGGTCACGGTACCAGCGGTTCCAGGGGTCGCCGCCGGTGTGCACGAGCACCTGTGAGGCGTAATACCAGAGATAGGCATCGCGGGCCCGCTGTTCAGCCGAGCCGTAGCTGGGCTTTGCCGCTGCCAGCAGTTCCGCCGGCCGCGCCACCAGCCGGTCGCCCGCCCGCACCCCCGTGTGCAGCCGCATCAGCGCGCCGACGGCGGTCATGCAGCTGGCCGACAGCGGCGAGCGGCGTTGCTGGCTGTCCCGCGGGTTGTAGATGTAGCGGGTGGGATCGACCGCTGAGGCCGACCGGTCCACCAGACTCTGCACGCCGCTGAAGGTCTCTGCCGCCACCGGCACCCCTGCGAGCACGCCTGCCCGCAAGGCGACCAACATCCAGCCGCTGACCGACAGGTCTGAGTCGGTGCCGGGGACATACCGCCAGCCGCCGGAGACCGGATGCTGACTGGCGGAGATGAACTGGCAGGCCTTGGTCGCGGCCGGTCGCACCAACGGATCACCCGTCATGCCGACCGCCTCACACAGGGCCATGGTGGCGATGGCATGGCTGTACATCCAGCCGCAGCTGTTGGAGAGGGGATCGGCCTGCAGATAGAGATCGCCATTGGGCTGCTGGACGGCCAGCAGCCACTCGATGCCGCGGCGGACGGTGTCGCGATGGGGGCCCGAGAAATGGTCATGCCCCGCGCCGAGAAAGCTGAGCAGGGCCAGGCCGGTGGCCGCCGTGTCGCAGGTCAGCCGCGGTGCCTCGGCCGGGGTTGCGCCGGCGTAGCTGGCCAGGCTCCAGCGGCCGTCGGCCTGCTGCGAGCGAACCAGGAAGGCCAGGCCCCGATCGATCATGGCGTCGGCCTGGGCAAGGGCCTCGCGGTCGGCCACCTTGGCCGCTGC
>CALAZQ010000250.1 GCA_937926325.1 uncultured Planctomycetaceae bacterium
GTTGAAGGATCTTCGCGACCTCGACCTCAGCGAGTGTGCGAGCCTCGATGACGCTGGTATGGAGCCCGTCGGCCAACTGGTCAGCCTGCAGCGGCTGAATCTCTGGCGGGTGCCGGTCGGTGATGCTGGCCTGGCCCGGCTGGCACCACTGACCAGCCTGCGGTGGCTGAACCTCGACAACACGCTGCTCTCCGACGCTGGCCTTCAGGTGTTGGCTGGCTACCGGCAGTTGGAAACCCTGCACCTCGGCTCGACGGCAGTGTCGAATGCTGGCGTCGCAGGCTTGGCGAAGCTCACGTCGCTCCGAGAGCTTTATCTGGCCCGGACCGCCGTGAATGAGGCGGGGATCACGCAGCTGCAAAAAGCGCTGCCGCACACGCGGATTGTCTCAGCCTCGGAGTGATCACCTGCTCAGATCACACCCGCCTCGACCGCGACATCGCGGACGGCCGCCTCGATGATCGCCCGCAACTTCGGCTCGGCCGAACGGGCGACTTCGAGGATTTTCTCGACGGTGGCGACCTCGAGGGCGTCAGGCAGGCACATGTCGGTGATGACCGAGAGGCCCAGCACCTTGAGGCCGGCATGCACCGCCACGATCACCTCCGGGACGGTCGACATGCCAACCACATCGGCACCGATGCCCCGGAGGAAGCGATACTCTGCCCTGGTCTCGAGGTTCGGCCCGGTGACTGCCACATAGACGCCGCGGTGGGCGACGAAGTTTTCACGGCGGGCGACCGCCAGGGCCCGGTCGATCAGCGGCAGGGTGTAGGGGGCCGACATGTCGGGAAAGCGGGGGCCCAGCCGGTCGTCGTTGATGCCGATCAGCGGGTTGTCGTGCATCAGGTTGATATGGTCGTCGATCACCATGATGTCGCCGCTGGTGTAGTGCGGGTTGAGGCCGCCGCAGGCGTTGGTGACGACCAGCAGTTCGGCACCCAGCCGGTGCAACACCCGCACCGGCAGCGTGATCTGGGCCAGCGGATAGCCCTCGTAGGCGTGCATCCGCCCCTCCAGGACGACCACCGGCACACCCTGGAGCAGTCCGCAGACGAGTTGGCCGGCATGCCCGTGGGCGGTCGAGCGGGCGAAGTGGGGGATGTCTTCGTAGGGGATCTCGACCCGGTCGGTCACGCCCGCCGCCGCTGCGCCGAGCCCGCTGCCGAGGATGATGCCGACCTTCGGCCGCTCTGGCCACCGCTGGCTGATCGTGTCGCAGGCGGCGGTGATCTGGTCGTACTGCTCGAGCATTGCTGGGGCTCACTTTCGGGTCGGTGGAGGAACGCCACCGCCGGAAACGCCCCGCCAGTGGCAATCAGCCCTGGCCGAGCAGACTGCGAAACTCGGGGTCGTCCCGCAGCGAGTCGAGATCGGGATCGACCTCAAGGTGGGCGAGGTCGTCATAGCCGAGCAGAATCGCCCGCGACAATGAGGCGATCGCCTCACGGGTTTGGCCCGCCCTGGCCAGGGAGCAACCATGATTGTAGCGAACCAGGGGATCTTTCGGCAGCAGTTCAACCAGCCGGCCATCGAGCTCTACCGCCCGCTCGATTTTTCCCTTCTTCGAAACAAGTTCGGCGAGCACCCGCAGCACCTCGACGTCGCGGTCATTGCGACTGAGCAGCTGCTCAAAGAAATCGATCTCAAAGTCGAGCTGCGAGAGATTGCCGAACCACCGGCTGCTCCGGGGAGAGGCCTTCCGTTCTTGCGGGGTATTGGCTCCGGTCATGGCTGACTCCAGCAGATGCGGCCGGGGGCGAGTCGTTCGCCCAGGGGCTATTTCTTGCCTCCCGACGGCTTGCCGGGGGGCGGGGCTTCCGGTTCGAGGTCGTCGGGATGG
This sequence comes from uncultured Planctomycetaceae bacterium, assembly GCA_937926325.1. Classification (GTDB taxonomy): domain Bacteria; phylum Planctomycetota; class Planctomycetia; order Pirellulales; family UBA1268; genus UBA1268. Next base: position 1,844 of record CALAZQ010000250.1, read on the forward strand.
TCCCAGTCGGGATCGGTCTCTTCCTCCTCGAAGTCGTCGTCAAAGTCGTCATCGAAGTCGTCAAAACTCGATTCTTCATCGGCCAGCGGGTCGTCGGCGGTCAATCTGTCGTCGTCGCCTACGTCGAGATCATCGTCGCCATCATCAGTCGAGCAGACGACAAGGACGGGCTGCCCCCCCCAGACTTCCCCGAGTGGTCGAGTTTCCTGAAAGGACAATCGATTCGGCAGACAACCGCAGGAACCGAGCAACGATCGGCTCCACAGGCTGCGGACGGTTGGTTCAAGGCAGGATGAATATGGCATGGGGCAAAAGGCTTCTCAAAATGAAAACGAGCCGACGCTGCGGATTGGAAAAGCTATACCGCCCGCCCTGCTCGGGGAAGGGGGGCGGCGGATGGGCTGAGGAAATCGGCCTACCGAGGGTGTCGGCAATGGGCCGCTACGTGTGGTAATCGGCATTCAGCCGGACGTATTCGGCGGTGAGGTCGCTGGTGAAGAATAAGATTTCCCCCGGACCGGTACCCAATTCAATGGCAATCGTCGTCTCTCGATTGTCACGAATCGACGCCGAAACGGCCGCGGCGTCAAACTCGACGGGGGCGGCGTTGCGGAACAGTTCGACACCGTTGACCCGCAGCACCAGCCGGGCCGGATCGAAGCTGACCCCGGCATAGCCGGCTGCGGAAACGATCCGGCCCCAGTTGGGGTCGGCTCCACTGACTGCCGTTTTGACGAGCGGGCTGTCGGCCACGGATCTGGCGACGCGGCGGGCGTCATCACGGTTCTCGGCGCCGGAGACGTCGATGCGAATGATGTGGGTCGCCCCCTCGCCGTCGTCGGCGATTTCGTGGGCAAGCGTCTGGCAGGCTTGAACCAGCGCCTCTCCGCAGGCTTCCAGGTTTGTGCCCGTCAACGGCTCGGCATCGGCTGCACCATTGGCCAGCAGCAGGACGGTGTCGTTGGTGCTCATGTGGCCGTCGACACTGACGCAGTTGAAGCTCACCTCGGTCGCCTCGGCCAACAGCCGCTGGGCGTCTTCGGGGGTCAGCGCCGCGTCGGTGATCAGAATGCCGAGCATGGTGGCCAGTTTGGGACCGATCATCGCCGCCCCCTTGGCCATGCCGAGGAGCCGGAAGGCGTCACCGTCGGCTGACCGGCCGAAGGACGCCCCCGCCAGCTTCGGCCGCGTGTCGGTCGTCATCAGGCCGCGGGCGGCGGTGACCACGCTGGCCTCGTCATCACCGAGCTGTCCTGCCGCGGCGCGGATGCCGGCTTCAATTTTTTCCCGGGGCAGAAACTCGCCGATGATGCCGGTCGACATCACCAGCACGCTGCCGTCGAGGCTGCCGATCGCCTCAGCGGCGGTGGCGGCCATGGCCGCGGTGTCTTCTTCGCCGCGGCTGCCGGTGCAGGCGTTGGCATTGCCCGAGTTGATGACGACGCCGCGAAAGCCGGTGCCCGGCGTGCGGGCCCGGTCATAGGCGACCGGCGCGGCGTAGACCAGATTCTGGGTGTACACGCCGGCGGCGGTGGCGGGTCGGTCTGAAACGACCAGCGAAATGTCTTCGCGGGTGGGGTTCCGTTTCAGCCCGGCGTGGAGACCGGCGACGCGAAAGCCGCGGGGCAGGGGGGGCACGGGACCACGGATCGGGGTTTCAGCGATGGCCATCGGCAGGTCTCAGAGCAATCCGAGGGTTTCCGGAAAACCGTGCATGCAGTTGAAGTTCTGCACGGCGGCCCCCGCGGCCCCTTTGACGAGGTTGTCGAGGCAGGAGATCAGCAGCAGCCGACCGCGGACGGCCCGGGCGGTGAGGTCGCAGAAGTTGGTATCGACGGTGTCTTTCGTGCCCGGCAGGTGATCGACCAGCCGCACGAACCGCTCGCTGCCGTAGGCTTCACGCCAGATGGCGGTCACCTGCTCTTCCGTCACGCCGCTGCGGGGCCGAACGTAGATCGTCGCCAGAATCCCGCGGTCCATCGGCGCAAGCTGCGGGGTGAAGATCACCTCCGGACGGGTCTCGGCATGCCGGGCGATGATCTGCTCGATCTCCGGCGTGTGCCGGTGGCGGCCGACGTTGTAGGGCGACAGGCTTTCGTTGCACTCCGGAAAGTGCGTCATCAGTTTTGGCGTGCGGCCGGCGCCGCTGACGCCGCTTTTGGCATCCACGATGATGTCGTCCGGATCGATCGCCCCGGCCTTCAGCAGCGGGGCCAGCGGCAGGATGGCCGCCGTCGCATAGCAGCCCGGGTTGGCCACCAGGTTCGCTGAGGTGATCTGCTCGCGGAAGAGTTCGGGCAGGCCGTAGACCACCGTGCCGAGTCGGTCGGGATCGACATGGCTCTGGCCGTACCAGTCGGCGTAGGTGGTAGCGTCGTCAAGCCGGTAGTCGGCACTGAGATCGACCACCCGGCAGCCGGCCGCCAGCAGGTCGGGCACGACTGCGGCACTGGCGCAGTGTGGCAGGCAGCAGAAGACGACATCCGCCCGGCGGCCGAGGTCGGCGGCGGCGAGATCTTCCAGCGGCAGATCGAGCCGGCCGACCAGGCTGGGGTGGACGCTCGAGACCGGCGGGCTGCCCTCCTGCCGGCTGGTGACTGCGACAATCTCCACCTCGGGGTGCCGGAGCAGGTGCTTGATCGATTCCAGGGCGGTGTAGCCGGTGGCACCGAGGAGGGCGACTTTGATCACGGGGCGAATGGTTGCGGGCGAGGTGGCTGGGACGAAATCGAGCGGGCTGGCAGAGGCTGTCGGCTGGCAGCGAGCGATGAATATAGCAGAGTCGCGGCGGCGGTTACGATTTGCCCTCACCTGACTGCCGCTGGTCAATCAGCCGCAGCAGCCAGCGGGCAACGGCCGACTTCGAGCCCGTCCGGCTGCCGACCAGCCGATGGTGACGGTCGTAGACCTGCACTGCCGTGCTGGTCGCATTGAGGGCGGAAAGATCGTTGAGCACGATCAGGTCGCAGCGTTTGGCGGTGATTTTTTCGAGGGCCCGTTTCGGGTTCCCGTCTGGCTCGAGGGCGAAGGCGACCATCCACTGGCCCGGTGCCGCCCGCCGGGCCAGCGTCGCGATCACGTCGCGGGTCGGTTTGAGTTCAAGGCAAAGGCCCTGCTGTCGCGGCAGTTTGCCGGCAGCCCGGCTGGCTGGTTCAAAGTCGCAGGGGGCGGCCGTGGCGATCACGCCGTCGATATGTGGCAGCCGCTCAAGGCAGGCGGCGAGCATCTCACCGGTCGTGACAACCGGCACCAAGGCGGCCGCCGACGGGTATCGCACACTGACCGGACCGCTGACGAGGGTGACCTGGTGGCCAGCAGCCACCGCAGCGCGGGCAATCGCAGCGGCCATCCGGCCGCTTGAGGCATTGGTGAGATAGCGGACGTCATCGAGGTAGGCCCGGGTGGGGCCGGCCGTGATCAGAATGTGGGCCATGAACGAATGCGGGCGGAGGCCTCAGGGATCGCTGGGGGCAAGTGTTGCTTCAATGGCAGTGGCGATGGTGCCCGGCTCGGCCATCCGGCCACTGCCCGACTGGCGGCAGGAGAGCCAGCCTTCTTCGGGTGGGACGATGGTCAAGCCATCACTGACCAGTTGCTGCACATTCCGCTGCACAGCCGGCTTGGCCCACATGGCGGCGTTCATGGCGGGGGCGAGCAGCACTGGGCACTCAGCACAGAGCAGCAGGGTGGAAAGCAGATCGTCGGCGATCCCCTGCGTGGCTTTTGCCAGGACGTCGGCGGTGGCTGGGGCCACCACGATCAGGTCGGCCCGCTGGGCGAGTTCAATGTGAGCCCCCAGCGGGAAGCGGCCGGGGTCGAAACTTTTGGTGGCGACCGGTCGGCCGGTCAGGGCGGAAAAGGTGGCCACGCCGATAAACCGGCGGGCATTCACCGTCAGCAGGGCCGTGACCCCTGCCTGCCGCTGCACCA
>CALAZQ010000251.1 GCA_937926325.1 uncultured Planctomycetaceae bacterium
GAACGAGGCGGTTACGGAATCGAGCCATCGCCCGCAGCGACTCCTCCAAATCGGTTGGACACACGCCCCGCTCTACAAGCACTGTGAAAGCATCGGCGCTGTCGGCCGGCGTCCGATACTTTTCCGACGCAATCACATGCCCCGCAAGATCGAGACAACATTCGATGGCGACTACAAAATGATACTTGACGCTGGCGACCTTGTCGGCGTCACTTTGCAATTCGCGCGGATCAATTGCAGCCAACCGGCGCAACTCGGCCACATACCCGTTGAGTACACCCAGCAGCGTATCGAACTTGTTTCGATCGACCATCATGGGCAGGGAGCCGCGGAGAGACCGGTGGCGGCGAACTGTGCAAGACGTTCCGCGTGGATTCGCTCCAGCCGCGGCCGTTCGTCGAACCAGCGGGTCAGCAGACGAACTTCGAGTGAAACTCGAGCCGGCTCGTCGCTACAATAGAGCAGGGTTCCTCGCTCAAGCACCCGTGCTCGCCACTCCAGCGGCGCCTCCCCGAGATTCCGCAGGTCGATTTCCACATCCGCCAGTCGCGACAACCGGTCAGCCAGCACCATCTCCTCGGCCATTGGCAGCGGCTGCGAAATCTCGGCGTCCAGATAGTACCCGATATCAAGGTCACTCTCAGGATGTGGGTTGCCCTCCACGCGGCTTCCATACGCGTACGCCAAAAACACATGTGTGCCCGGGAAGACTGCCGCGCAGGCTTCCTGGGCTTGACTGAAAATCTGGGCTGCCCAATTGATCATGATGGAACGAGACGTGCTGGGATGCATGCGGGTAATTCCACTCTTCTATGGTATACCCGCGATCCCCTCCTCGGCAGCTTCCTCAAGAAAGCCGCTGCAGGTCTGTCTGCGGCCAAAAAACTGCAAAGTCAAACTAGGACACCGCCTGCCGGTGCAGCACGAAGCCTTCGATCGCCTCGTATTCCGGCAGGCCGAGTTTGTCGTAGAGCCGGGCGGTCTCGCGGTTGCGATCCTCGGCCCGCTGCCAGAACTCACGGGGATCGGTCGGCCCCGGGAACAGGGCCCGGTCCTTCTGGCTTTCGTGCTTGAAGATCGCCATTCGCTTTCGCTCGACCTCATCGGGGGAGAGCGGCACTGCCATCTCGATCTCGTGCGGCTCCCACTCCTGCCAAGCACCCCGGTAGAGCCAGAGTTCGCACTGCTTGGCCCAGTCGCGGTCGGCCAGTGACTCCAAAGCCTGAAAGACCGTGGCCAGGCAGACCCGGTGGGTGCCGTGCGGGTCTGAGAGATCACCAGCGGCATAAATTTGATGCGGCTTCACCCGGTCGAGCAGGTCAGCCGTGATCTGAATATCCTCCGGACCGATCGGCTTCTTGCGGACCCGACCGGTCTCATAGAACGGCAGGTCGAGGAAGTGGATGCGATCGGGCTGCACCCCTGAATAGCGGGCTCCGGCCCGGGCCTCGGTTCGGCGGATCAGGCCCTTCACCTGCTGGAGCTCCGGGATGTCAACCTCGCCAGCGGCCTTATCGCGAAGGAAGGCCCGGATTTTCTCAGCGATCTCGGTCGTCTTGGTGCCGACGCCAAAGGCTCGGCAGAAGGCCTCAACGAAGTCAACGTGGGCGTCGGCCGTCTCGTCCCAGACCGCAATGTTGCCGCTGGTTTGGTAGGCGACATGCACCTCGTGGCCCTGCTCGCAGAGCCGGATGAAGGTGCCCCCCATGCTGATCACGTCATCATCAGGATGGGGGCTGAAGACGACAACCCGCTTGGGAAAGTTGCCGGCGTCAGCATTCGGGGCAAGGCCGCGAATTTTCCGCTGTTCTCCCGGCTTGCCCCCCGGCCAGCCGGTGATGGTGTCCTGGAGGCCACGGAAGACATCGATGTTGATGTCGTAGGCTCGGCTGCGGTGCGAAAGCATATCCTGCAGGCCGTGCTCGTTGTAGTCCTCGTCGGTGAGCTTAAGAATCGGCTTGCCGAGTTTGAACGCCAGCCAGATCACCGCCTTGCGGGTGAGTTCCGGCGTCCAGGCAAGTTCCATCGATTCCAGCGGCCCGACCAGCCAGGGCGACTCAAACCGGGTGAGCTTGGCCGCCGCCGCCCGGTCAAGCACAAACTTGGCGTCGGCGTGCTGCTGCAGGGCACTAGCCGAAACATGGCTGCTCGGTGCCTCTTCAACCGCTCGGCGGACGATCGGCGCCTTGTGCTCCCCAAAGGCCAACAGCACCACCCGGCGGGCGTCGAGGATCGACCCAACGCCCATGGTGATTGCCTGTCGGGGCACATTCCATTCACCGAAGAAGTCACTGGCGGCATCGGCCCGGGTAACACTATCGAGCGTGATCAGCCGGGTGCGGCTCTCAAGGCTACTGCCCGGTTCGTTGAAGCCGATGTGACCGGTCCGGCCGATTCCCAGCAGCTGCAGGTCGATGCCACCCGCTTCGCGGATCTGCTCTTCATAGTGGCTGCAGGCGGCCGCCACGTCCTGTCGTGCCAGCTGGCCGTCGGGGATATGGATGTTCTCAGCGGGAATGTCGATATGGTCGAAGAGGTGCTCTCGCATGAACCGGTGATAGCTCTGCAGGGCGTCCGGTTCCATCGGCCAGTATTCATCGAGGTTGAACGTGATGACGTGTTGGAACGACAACCCTTCTTCCTGATGCAGCCGAATCAGTTCGTCATAGACGGCGACCGGGGTGCTGCCCGTTGCCAGGCCGAGCACCGTCCGCTGGCCGGCCGCCTCCCGCTCCTTGATCAGGTCGGCGATCTCCCGGGCCACGGCCCGACTGGCATCGCCGGAGTCGTCGTAGACCGACACCGGCACCCGCTCGATGGTCGAGACATGGGGCAGGGGGCCGCGGTAGATCGGCGTCGAGGGGGTGGCGGCTGCGCGGGCGTTCATGGAAACCTCGATTGAGAGGGTAGGAAGGGAGCCTCTGCGACCTATTCTCGCATCGCAGAGGCCACCCGCAAGGGACGCCAGGGTGATGGCGCGAGCCGTGTGCCGCCGGGGAAGCCGATTGTGCGGGTTTGCGGGTGCATCCGCGTACCGTATTATCACGGGTTGCTGTGAGCGGGCGCCGGGGGCTGGCCGCGGTTAGGGATGTGATCACCCAGAAGGCAGATGACCGATCATGAACACTGAGACACCAGAATCTTTGCCCGTCCGCCTGCCGATGACGCGGCTGGGGGTGATGATGTTCCTCGAGTTTTTCCTTTGGGGCGCCTGGATGGTGCCGATGGGGAAATATCTGTCCACGCTGTTCGCGGGCGAGTCGGATGTCGGGCAGATCATCGGCCAGGCCTATTCCACCGGCTCGATCGCGGCCATTGTCGCACCGCTGTTTGTCGGGCTGCTGGCCGACCGATTCCTGCCGGGGCAGGTGGTGCTGGGGCTGCTGCATCTGCTGGGCGCGGGGTTTCTCTATGCGGTCGCTCAGGCCGATAGCCCGAGCAGTTTTTACTGGCTGCTGCTCGGGGCTGGCCTCTGCTACATGCCGACGCTGGCCCTGGTGAACTCGGTCAGCTTTGACCTACTGAAAAATCCGCAGAAGCAGTTTCCGCTGGTCCGGGTCTGGGGCACGATCGGCTGGATTGCCGCCGGCATCACGGTCGGCTCGCTGCTGCCGCCGCTGCTGGCCAGTGGCGGGCTGCCGACAGCCGTGACCGATCTGTTGCTGGGGGACGCCAGCGACAACGACGCCGGCAAGACCAACCTGCCTTTCCTGGTGGCAGCGGCGACCTCGCTGGTGCTCGGACTCTACAGCTTCACGCTGCCGGGCAGTCCGCCCAAGGCCAAGGGGGAGCCGATCAGCATTGCCAAGCTGCTGGGCTTTGATGCCATCGGCCTGCTCAAGCAGCCCGCCTTTGCGATCTTCGCGGCGGCCAGCTTCCTGATCTGCATTCCGCTGGCGGTCTACTACGCCATGGCCAACAAGTACATCGGTGACATGGGTATCCAGCAGTCGCTCGGCCTGGGCAGCGAGACGGTCATGACCTTTGGCCAGATGAGTGAGATCGGCTTCATGCTGTTGATGCCGTTCTTCCTGGCCCGCTTTGGGGTCAAGACGATGCTGCTGGGCGGCATGCTGGCCTGGGTGGCCCGCTATGTGCTGTTTGCCTTCGGGGCTGAACAGGCCTGGATGCTGACCCTCGCCGTCATCCTCCACGGCATCTGCTACGACTTCTTCTTTGTGACCGGCCAGCTCTACACCGATCACATCGCCCCGCGGCAGCTGCGGGCCAGTGCCCAGGGGCTGATTGCCCTCCTGACGTATGGGGCAGGCATGTATGTGGGAAATATCACCTTTCCCGAGGTTGCCAACGCCTTCACCGAGACGCCCAGCGTCTTCCCCTGGCAGCCATTCTGGATCACCTTCGCCGGGATGGCGGCGGTAATCATGATCGGCTTTGCGATCGCTTTCCGCGATCCCGTGCGGCTTTCAGCCGACGAACTAGGCTGAGCGGCAGAGGGTAGGATGCCCTTTCCGATGAACCTGCCCAAGGTTCGTCCGTGGCAACACCACCCCCGCCGAAAGCTGTCCGGCCTGTATGAGTAACCAGTCGCCCACCTACGCCCTCTCCCATCGTGAATTGCGGGCTCGGGTCTGGTCGCGGCTGCGACGACAGCGGGGCACGATCATTCTTTCCCTCGGCCTGCTGCTGCTCTCGGTGCCGTTTGTGAATTTCCACCCGCTCGTCTGGGGTGCCGTCGCCGATCACCTTGTTGAACAGACGCTGACGCCGGGGCTGCTGGCCGGCTGGCTGGCGGTCATGCTTGCGACCTATGTCGTCGGCCTTGGGTTAGGGGCCTGGCAAACCTACCTGCTGGAACGGGCCGGGCAGGCGTTTGTCCGCGACATCCGGGTGGAACTGTTTGCCAAGTTTGAACATCAGTCGCTGGGCTATCACCACGACCACAGCAGTGGTGAACTCGTCACCCGGATGACCGGTGACGTCGATGCGATGGAGCAGTCGGTGCTGCAGGGGCTGACCACGCTGCTGGAAGAGGTGGTGACCTTCATCGTGGTGGCGGCGATGGTGCTCTGGCTCAGCCCGGTCGTGGGGACAGCCTCGATTCTGCCGCTGGCCTTCGCCTTCATCTTTATCCGCAGCTACAACCGTCGGGTGAAGTCGGTCTATGAGGGCGTCCGCCGCCGCCTCGGCAATATCGGCAGCTTTTTGCAGGATCGCCTGGCCGGCATTCAGGTGACCCAGAGTTTCGCGCGGGAGGCCGCCGAGGAGCGGCAGTTTGCCGTGCGGGCCGATGAGTTCTTTCAGACCAGCGTGGCGGCCAGCCGGCTGCGGAACAGCTACTTTCCGGTGGTCTCGTTTTTTGGTTTTCTCAACAACCTGGTGATGCTCGGGGTCGGGGCCTGGCTGATCATGGAAGGCAGCGGCTGGTTCAGCCTGGGGGCCCTGATCGCCTACCGTGGCTTCTGGTGGCGGCTGCAGAGCCCGATTCGGACGATCGCCCAGACCAGTGACATTCTCCAGCGGGCCCGGGCGTCGGCCCTGCGGGTGATGGAACTGCTCGACGCCCCGGTGGCAATCGCAGACCAACCGGAGGCCCGCTGCTGGGACGCGGGGCAGGGCCGGGTCGATTTCCAGGATGTCTCGTTCTCCTACCTGCCGGGAAAGCCGGTGCTCGCAGGCCTCTCATTTACCGTTGCGGCGGGCGAGTTCGTGGCGATTGCCGGCGGCAGTGGCTCGGGCAAGAGCACGCTCTTGAATCTGGTGCCGCGGTTCTACGACGCGACCGGCGGCAGCGTGTTGGTGGACGGCCACGATGT
>CALAZQ010000252.1 GCA_937926325.1 uncultured Planctomycetaceae bacterium
GTTTTCCGTGAAGCAAGCCGCCGCTCGGGCATACCCACGCCCACTCGCTTGACGTTCACGTCGGCCATCCAGGCCGCCGTTCACTGCCCGTGCGCTGCGCTTCCGCCCTCCGGGCTGCGCTTGCTTTCGGAGCACGCTCGTGGGCATGGGTATCCCCTCGCTCGTCGAACCGGTGGCCCGAGCTTTCCGTGAAGGAAGCAAACCCGGCCGCCCCTGCGATCCGCCTGTTCGGCAGGGGTGGCCGGGCCATACAACAGCAGCTGAAGGCTGCGGGCTAGATGGCGTCGACCGCGGTCTCACCAGTGCGAATCCGGACCACTTCGCTGAGGTCGGTCACAAAAATCTTGCCGTCACCGACCTGGCCGGTCCGGGCCACCGTCATGATCTTGTTGATCACGGTCTGGGCCTCACTGTCGTCAGCGACCACCTCCAGCTTGACCTTGGGCAGGAAGTCGACCGAGTACTCGGCCCCGCGGTAGGTCTCGGTATGGCCCCGCTGCCGGCCGAAGCCGCGGACCTCGGTGACAGTCATGCCCTTGACGCCGATCTCGTTAAGGGCGTCTTTCACTTCCTCAAGCTTGAAGTGTCGCAGGATGGCTTCAATCTTTTTCATCGTTCTGTCCTTCTCTCATCAGGGAAACAGCCAGTCACATCGCGTTGCCAGTTCCGCCGCCTGCAGATCGCGGAGCCGGCCAACCGGCCGACTCTGACGTGTATGTTCTGCATCCTGCATGCCAAACCAGAAAAAATTACGTTCTCCCTGTTTTTCGCAGTTTTTTGGTTGCTCGCTTCAACGGCTTTCCCGCGAATGTGACACCCGGATTGGGCGAAACCGGCGGCAAGAGCCAAAAACGGCCATTCGAGCCGATTCACACCGCTGAGGCGCATTCTCACCGGCGCACCACCATTCAGTCAGCCGCCGCCGGCTGCCGTTCTTCCCGCTGATTGCGAAAACGTGCGGCGTCGATGTCGTGGGATTTCAGCAGTCGGTAGAGCGTTCCCCGCGGTACCTTGGCCTGCTTCGCGGCCGCCGACACATCACCGGCGTGCCGCTCAAGCAGGGCCGTGAGGTATCGCCGCTCAAACTGGGCCACGTGGGCCCCGCGTTCCGCAAAGAATCCGGCAACTCCACCAGTTGTTCCGTTGTGGCCCACCGATAGGGCCGGCTCCTGGCGGCCAGAAGCGGCGATGATCTCGTCGGGCAGGTCATCGACCCCCGCAACATCGCCGGTGGCAAGGGCCAGTGCCCGCCGAATCACATTCTGCAGTTCCCGAACATTGCCCGGCCATTGGTAATGCCGCAGCACTTGATAGGCATCAGTCGATAGCCGGGTCGCCTCCCGGCCCATCTCGCGGCCGGCCCGGAGCGCAAAAAACTCGGCCAGCAGACCGATGTCGTCTCCCCGCTGCCGCAATGGCGGCAGGCCGATCCGGACGACATTGATCCGGTAGTAGAGGTCGCGCCGAAAGCTGCCGTCCCTGACCATCGCGTCGACATCGCGGGAGGTGGCGGCGACCACCCGGACATCGACCGGCGTCTCCTTGCGGGCGCCCACCCGGCGGACCCGTCGCTCCTGCAGCACCCGCAGAAGCTTGGCCTGCAGGGCTGGCGGCAGTTCGGCCACTTCGTCAAGGAACAGCGTGCCACCGTCGGCTACCTCGACGAGCCCGATTCGCCGGGCATCGGCTCCGGTGAAGGCCCCCCGCTCATGGCCAAACAGTTCACTTTCCAGGAGGGCGTCGGGAATCGCCCCACAGTCAATCGGCACGAATGGGCTGTCGGCCCGCCGACTGCGGCGATGGATCGCTCGCGCGACCAGTTCCTTGCCTGTGCCGGTCTCCCCGGTGATCAGCACGTCAACCGAACTTGCCGCCACCCGTTCAATCAGGCTGTAAACCTGCCGCATGGGCAGGCTCTCGCCGATGAAGTCGTCAAAGCTGTAGGGCCGCTCGACAGCTCGCCGCAAGGCCTGTTCAGCCGACCGGTGGCGGGCATCGGTCAGGGCCTCCACCAAGGCATCTTCAAGGTCCCGATCAGCAGTGGCCAGTGGCAGATAATCGGCCGCCCCCCTGCGGAGACAGGCCCGAGCAGCCGAGGCATCCGGGGCGGCATCGACGACAATGACAGGCAGGTCTGGGTCGGCCTGCAGGACTTCGTCGAGCAAATTTACGGCTGACGAACCATCCCGTACCGTCAGCACGGCGATGTCAAAGCTATCGTTGCCCACCAGCTCGATGCCGGCAGCAATTGTCGCAGTCTGCTGGACTTCCAACGGCTGGAGCCGCGCGACCAGCCGGCCGTAGCCGAGGCCGGTGGGGCCGGCTGGATCGATGATCGCAATGCGAGGCTGACGCATGGCGGCCTGTCGGTTTGGGGAGCGTACCGCTCGCGGTCTGCCACTGCCGCCTGACCTGCGTAACGACCTCAGTATCGCCGCGGAAGCGGCCCACTTCAACCGCTGGCCGCCGTGGCTCGATTCCGACCGCTGTCCGGCTTTGGTAAGGTACCGGCTTCACAGCCGCTCACCGTCCGCAGCCCCTTGGCCCACCCGGAAACAGGAGCCCCTCATGCCGCTCGATCCCTACTCCCCCTGCCCCGGCGGAACCGGCAAAAAGATCAAGTTTTGCTGCCACGAACTCCTCGGCGATCTCGAGCAGCTCGACCGGCTCGTTGAGGGTGAGCAGATTCAGGCGGCGCTCGAGCAGGTGGTGCGGCTGAGTGACAAGCACCCCGGCAAGGCCTGCCTGCTGGCAACCCGCACGAAACTGGAACTGGCCGCCAAAAAATTCAACGATGCCGCCGTCACCAGCCGGGCCTTCCTCGAGGCCTATCCCGAGAACCCGCTGGCCCTCGGTCACGCGGCGGTCACCGCCGCCCTGAACGACAACATGCAGGAGGCGGCCAGCCTGTTTGACCGGGCCCGCGAAGCAGCCGGTGCTGAAATTCCCGATGACTTGAGCAGGATCGCCATGACGCTCGTGCAGGTGGCCGCCCAGGTCGGCCAGTTCGGCCTGGCTGAGTCGACGATCGAATGGCTGACTGAAAAGTCGCTCGGCTCTGAAGAAGAGCGGGGCATCCTCGCCGAAACCTTTCTCTCGTCGGGCCCGCCGCCGGCTCTGCGAATTCGGGTACCCTTCGCCACGACGCCGGATGATTCCCCCTGGCGGTTTGAGTTCGACACCGCGCTGAAGCATGCCGCGGCCTGGAAGCTGTCCAAAGCACTGAAGACCTTCACCAGCCTCAAGGGCGTGGCTGGCGACAGCCCCGCCGTCTTCACGAACATCGCCCTGCTCTGTGAACGGCTGGCCCGGCCACTGGAGGCGGCGGAGGCCTGGCTCAAGGTGGCCGACCAGCGGGCGGCCTCGGGTGACCCGACCGGCCCCGACGAAGCGGTCGAAGCGACCGGCCGGGCGGTGGCGCTGGAAAGTCAGGCCAATCCCGAACGGTCGCCGGTGATCCGCTATCAGGTGCTGCGGGCCACCCTCGACGGCGATCTCGACCTGCTGGAGGACGCCCTCCGCAAGAACGAGCACTTCGAGGCCAGCCCGGTCGATCGGTCCCGCTGGGTCTCGCGTGGGGCGGTGCCACCCCGGTCGAGCTGGCGGGTCTACGGCGACGCCGATGGCGACGCCGGCCAGCGGCTGCTCGGCTCGATCCTCATCCACGGCAAGCAGACTGACCGTGATGCCGAGGTGACGCTGCAGGGCCTGGCCCCCGATGTCAGTGAGGCAAAGCCACTGGTCGAGACGCCGCTGCACTGCAGCCTGGAGGAGGCGGAGCAGCCCCTCGGGCTGCCGGTGGCCACACCGATGAACTATCTGGCCGGTGCCCAGTTCAAAATGGTGCCTCCGCCGCCCCCTGCCTCGCCTCCAGCAGCTGGTGAAGACGCACCGATCGACACCCTGCTGGCAGAACAGCAGGCACATGTCGCCCAGCGGTTTGTCGCGCAGTGGCCCGACACCGCCCTGCCTGAGCTGCTGGGCAAGACGCCGCGGGATGCCGTCGCCGCCGGTGGTGAGTCGCGGCGGAGGGTCGAGGCGATCGTCAATGATGCCGAGGCGAGCGAGCTGATTCCGGCCGGCCGCGACATCTGGCCCGAATTACGCACGGCGGTCGGCCTGCCTGCCCCGCAGCCGATTGCAATGGCAACGCCGCTCGGTGACCTACCGCCACAGCGGTGGCTGCGGCTCGACCTGGCCGCCGTCGAACTCGACCACCTCCGTGGCCTGCTGCTGGCGGCGGCCGACATCGGCTATAGCCTGACTGCCGAACGGGTCGCCGCAGCCCTGCTCTCCCGCAAGGACATCGCCGATCCCGATCGCTGGCAGGCGCTCGGGGTGCTTGAAGCTCGGGCCCGGACGACGACCAAGCGGCTGGAGATTCTCAAGCAGATCCGCAGCCTGGCCAAGACGATGCAGGCGGACGAGGGCATGCTCGATGTGGCAGAGCTGCGGATTCAGCTGCAGCGGGGCGACCAGCCGGCCTTCATGCAGGTGATGGAACGGATCCGGCGGCTGCATGGCCAGAACCCGCGGGTGGCCAACGGCGTGGCCCAGGTGCTGATGGAGGCCGGCATCGACGTCAATGCCCTCGCGGCAGCCTCGGCCGGCGGCGTGCCGCCAGCAGCCGGTGGGGCCGCTGGTGTCGCGGCCGGACCGGCGGCTGCTCCAGCCACCCAGCCCGGCAAGCTCTGGACCCCGGGCAGCGAGCCAGCCGGCGGCGGCGGCGAAAAGCCAGCCATCTGGACACCGTGACCGCCAGCTGTCAGCCACCGAGTTTCTCCGCGGGCGACATCGCCTGCATGCGGCGGGCGATCGAGTTGGCCCGTCGCGGCGAGGGGCTGGTCGAGCCGAACCCGATGGTCGGCGCGGTCGTGGCCGATGCTTCCGGCCGGGTGCTGGGGGAGGGCTGGCACGAGGCGTTCGGTGGTCCGCATGCCGAGGTCAATGCACTGGCTGCCGCTGGCAGAGCCGCCCGCGCTGCGACGCTCTATGTCACGCTCGAGCCCTGCTGCCACCATGGCAAGACGCCGCCTTGCACCGAGGCGATCCTGGCAGCCGGGATCAGCCGGGTGGTCGTGGCCGCCGGTGACCCTCACCCGGCGGTGGCCGGAGGAGGCATCACCGCCCTGCGGCAGGCAGGCCTGCAAGTTGACTGCGGCCTGCTTGAGGCCGAGGCCGTCAGGCTGACCGCCCCCTTCCGCAAGCTCATGACCACCGGCACCCCCTGGGTGATTGCCAAGTGGGCGATGACCCTCGACGGCTGCCTGGCCCTGCCGCCGGCAGAGCCGGGGCCGGCCGCCCCCGGCAACGCCACTGGCCACCGCTGGATTTCATCGCCCGACTCCCGGCAGCTGGTGCATGATCTCCGCCGCCGGGTCGATGCCATTCTGGTCGGCATCGGCACGGCTCTGGCCGATGACCCCCTGCTGACCGCCCGTCCCCCCGGCGGCCGGCCGCTGCTGCGGGTGGTGCTCGATCGGACGGCCAAGTTGCCGTTGGCATCACGGCTGGTGCAGACAGCCGGGCAGTCACCGCTGCTCATCGCCGTGGGGCCGCAGGCACCGTCTGAGCAGATCGGGGCGCTTGAGGCAGCCGGCGGCGAGGTCTGGCAGAGCCAGACGGCAGACCCTGCCGCCATGCTGCAGGGTCTGCTGCAAGAACTCGGCCGGCGGCAGCTGACGAACCTCCTCGTCGAGGGTGGGCCCGGAGTACTCCAAACCTGCTTCGCCGCCGGGATGATCGACGAGGCCTGGGTCTTTATCGCTCCGCGGCTCTCGGGTGGCCAACCACAGTCATTGCCTCGGCTACCCACCAGCCTGCCGGAACTCACCATTGAGTCCGTGCGCCAGGTCGGCGACGACATCCTCGTTTGTGGCCGGCCACGGTCGGCCCCTCCACTCACCACTTGTCAAACGGCTGCTGCGGATCGGGATTAACCGCCGGCATGATCGCCGCAGTGTCGACGCGGAATGCATCCAGCAAAGCCTGCAGCTCCTGCAGCTTTTCGGGCTGGCTGGCGGCCAAATTGGTCTGCTCGCCGGGGTCAGCCGCCAGATTGAACAGTTCTCGCTCTTTGCCCCAGTACCACTCAATCAGCTTCCAGTCTCCCAGCCGCACGGCCGCTCCTGGCGTTCCCCCCTGATTGCCCCAGTGGGGATAGTGCCAGAACAGCGGCCGGTCGAGCGGCTCAGCCGCAGGATCCTTCACCGCTGCCAAAAATGAGACACCGTCGCAGTGCTGCTCTGGCAGCAGGGGTAGGCCAGCCGCCTCCAGAATGGTGGGAAAATAGTCGGTGGAGGTGACCGGCCACGCCGAGGAGCTGCCGGGCTTGGTCACCCCCGGCAGCCGCACGAGCACCGGCTCACGAATGCCCCCTTCGTAAAGCCAGCCCTTGCCTGCGCGAAACGGCAGGTTTGACGTGGGCGACCCCTCCGACGTTGAGAGTCCGCCGTTGTCCGAGGTGAAGATCACCAGCGTGTGATCAGCAACGCCATGCTGCTCGAGGGCATCGAGCACTTTGCCGACGGCGGCATCCATCGCCTCGACCATTCCACCGTAGACGGCGTGGGCCTGCACCGTCCGGTTCTGCCGGGGCGGCTCGGGGGCAAAGGCATCCTCGAGACCTCGGTCTCGCTTTCGCTGCTTGTACTTGGCGACCAGATCATCAGGTGCCATCAGAGGCGTATGGACCGAGTAGAAGGAGAGGTAGGCGAGAAACGGCCGGTCCTTGTGTTGTTTGATAAACCGAGCGGTCTCACCGGCCAGCCGGTCGGGTAGGTGTTCACCCGGCGGGCCGTCTGGCAGTCGCGGATTGCCGTACGGCGAAAAGTATTGCTTGCCGCCGTAGGGGCCACCCCGATCGATGCCCCCCTTATTCACGTCGAAGCCATGGTCTTCGGGCCACGAGCCCTTCCTGCCCAGATGCCACTTGCCGGCAAAGAAGGTTGTGTAGCCCTTGGATTTGAGAGCCTCCGCCAACGTGGTATGCGCGTCGGCGAGCTGGCCGAGGTATGGGGCCGGCCAGAGTGGCCGGTTCTTGTGCCGGCCGAATCTGCCGTTCACAGCCGGATCATAATCGGCCGGCAACGCCTGTCCAAAAAACTGGTTCGGCCCACCGAAGAAGTCGGTGTTCCGCGTTCGGGCCGGCCACTGCCCGGTGATGACAGCCGAGCGGGTCGGGGAGCAGACCGGGCAGGCGGCATAGCCATTTGTGAACCGCATACCGGAGTCGGCCAGCCGCTGCAGGTTCGGCGTGTCGTAAAAACAGTCCGGATTGAACGGCGTTGTGTCTTCGGCCCCGAGATCGTCAGCGATGATGAACACGACATTGAGCGGCGCGGCAGTCACGGCGAGCGACCAGCCGAACACCATCACCGCCAAACAGGCACGACCCATCAGCAAACTCCTTCAATCTGGCACGACGGCGGGCAAGGCAGACGGCTGATAGTCGAAAACAAGTCCCCTCACTCGTCAACCACGGTGCGCCCGAGGAAGCCAGGAGCGGAAGCGACTGGACCGGTAGGACGTTGGACTCAGCTGTATGGCACCGCACCGGCTCGGGAGCGGTGAAGGTCTCGTCGCCGGGCGAGGATACGCCCAACGCTCCTCGAGCATTCACCGCCCCCGAGCCTCGCCCAGCGCAGGGGAATGACCGGAAGCCGGGAGCGGAAGCGACCGGACCGGAAGAACGTCTGATGCTGCGGCAACC
>CALAZQ010000253.1 GCA_937926325.1 uncultured Planctomycetaceae bacterium
GTGAACGCTCGAGGAGCGTTGGGCGTATCCTCGCCCGGCGACGAGACTTTCACCGCCCCCAAGCCGGCGGCGGCACGGAAAGCTCGGCCAAACGTACCGCCGGTCCAGTCGCTGCCGCTCCTGGCTTTCTGTGGGACGGGTTTCCTTCGCGACATCGGTGGTGCATCACTGTCGCAGGGAGCGTTTCTGCTAGCATCCGAGGCCCAGCCTCGGTGCTGTCTGATTCATCCCTTTGCCCCGGCGGATTCCTCATGCCCTCAATCGCCTCGTTCCGCGGCCTCCGCTACGACCCGGCCCATGTCGGCGCCATTGCCCAGGTCATCGCCCCGCCTGCCGATGCGATCGACTCGACGCTCCAGACGCAGCTGTATGAGCAGCACCCCGCCAACGTCGTCCGGCTGGAGCTCAATCGGGAAGAGCCGGGGGACGGTGAGCAGAACAACAGCTACACCCGAGCCGCCAAGTTCCTGAAGGCATGGCGGGATCAGGGCGTACTGATGCAAGAACCGGTGGCGGCTCTTTACGTCTATCACCAGCTATTTGAAGCCGAGGGTCAGCAGTTCACCCGCCGGGGCTTCATCGCTCGGGTCCGGCTAGAGCCATTCGCTACCGGGCCCCAGCCGCAGGCTGCCAGCCTTACGAGCTGCGACGATCGGCTGCGGCTCACCCGGGCCTGCCGGGCCACCTTCTCCCCGGTCCTCGGCCGCTACCCCGATCCAGACGGTGAGACCCAGGCCGTTCTCGACGCGGCGGTCAGCAGCCAGCCGGCGATCGAGGCGACCGATATCCTGGGTGCGACCAATCGGCTCTGGCCGATGACCGACGAGACCGTGGTGGCCAAGGTGGCCGGCCTGATCGGCCCCCGACCGCTCACGATTGCCGCCGGCCTCACCCGGTACGAGGCCGCCTGTCGGTACCGGGACGAGGTGGCGGCCGCCCATGCCGAGGCCAGCGACGGGGCCCAGTTGCCGACCGACCATCCGGCCAACTTCGTCCTGATGATGCTCGTCGCCAGCGACACCGAGGATGAGCAACTGCTGGCAGCCGCCGGCCTCACCTTCCCGCCGCCGGCCAGCGGCCTGGTGATCGGCCTGCTGGAGTAGCCGCGCTCCTCGACGCGGCATCGCAGCCACCGGCTTTTTCGCCGGGGTTCGTTTCACGTGAAACAGGCAGGCGGGGAAGCCTGCGCAAAAAGGGGCGGTTTCACGTGAAACGCCGTCGCGGTGCCGCCGGTGGTGACGGGAAGTCCGAATCGTGCCGATACACCGAAAGCACGCGTTGTGCGTGGTGATGTCATTGGCAGGGATGGACGGATGGGCCGAATTGTGTGTGTGGCCAATCAGAAGGGTGGCGTCGGCAAGACGACCACGGCGTCGAATCTGGCTGCCGGCCTCGCGAAGGCGGGGCTGCGGACGCTGCTGGTCGACCTCGACCCCCAGTGCAACGCCACCACCGGATTTGGCGGCAGGCCCGCCGCGGCCCACCCGCTGGTCTCGGAGGCGGCCCTGGCCGACAACGTAGTGGCGACAGCGGTGACCAACCTCTCCTTGCTGCCGGGCAGCCGCAGCGTGCGGGACGTCGAGCGGATTGCCGAGCAGGCACGGGACGGCTCGATGGTGCTGGCCAATCACCTGGCCTGTGGTTTGAACGCCTGGGACTATTGCCTGATCGACTGCCCGCCCTCGATCGGCGAGCTGACCCGCACCGCCCTCGCCGGGTCGACCGAAGTGCTGATGCCGATCCAGTGCGAGTACTTCGCCCTGGAGGGGCTCACCCAGATGATCGAGGTGATCCGCGATGTGATGGCGGCCCGGCCGGGCCGGCTGTCGTTTGGTGGCATCGTGCTGACGATGCACGACGCCAGCCTGGAACTGACCGCCGAAGTCGAACACGAAGTTCGCGATTTTTTTGGAGAGATCGTCTTCGACACGGTGATCCCGCGGGATGTCAGCGTGTCGGAAGCGCCGAGCCACGCCGAGAGCGTGCTCGACTATGCCCCCCGCTCACCCGGAGCGCGGGCCTATACAGAACTGTGCATGGAGGTACGCGACTGTGAGTAGGGAACGACGGCTGGGACGAGGACTCGAGGCGCTCTTGGGCCGGGCCGGCATGGACCAGGCCCCGCCGCCGACCGACGGCACAGGAGCACTGGCCAGTCAGCCGGCAGCCGAGCGGCCCCGCTCCCCGGCCGCCCAGCTGATCCTGCACAAGGCCGATGAGCTCGAGCAGGCCGCCGCCGATCTGCCGGCCAGCGAGATCGCCGTCGCCGTGATCGACCCCAACCCCTGGCAGCCCCGCAGCGAGATCTCCGACGCCGACCTGGCCGAGCTGGCCAGCAGCCTGGAAGAGCACGGCCTCGTCCAGCCGATCGTGGTGCGGTCACAGGGCGAGCGGTATCAGCTGATCGCCGGCCAGCGACGGCTGGCGGCGGCCCGGCGGCTGGGCTGGGAGCTGGTGCCGGTCCGGGTGCTCGAGGTTGACGACCGGCAGATGTCCGAGATCGCCATTGTCGAGAACCTGCAGCGGCGGGACCTCGACCCACTGGAGAAGGCGACCAGCTTCAAGACCTATCTTTCCACCTGGGGCGGCACCCAGGAAGAGCTCGCCAAGCGGCTGTCGGTCGACCGCTCGACGGTGGCCAACCTGATCCGCCTGCTGGAACTGCCGGCGACGGTGCAGCAGAAGCTGCGGGCTGGCAAGCTGTCGATGGGGCATGCCCGGGCCCTGCTGCCGCTGGGTGATGAGCACGAGCAGGTGACCCTGGCCGACCGAGTGGTGGCCGAGGGGCTGTCGGTGCGGGCGGTCGAGAGCGAGGTGCAGGAGATCCTGCGGGCCGATGAGGCCGACGACTTTGCCGACCCACCGACGGCGAATGGTGCAACGGCGGTGGCGGCCGGCCCGGCCAGTCAGCCCAAGCGAAAGCCGGGCCGGCCCGCCTCGCGGCGGTCGAGTCAGATCGTCGCCCTGGAAAACGAGCTGCGGCGGGCCCTGGGCACCAAGGTGGTGATCCACGCCAACAGCAAGGGCGCCGGCCGAATTGTGATTCCGTTTGCCAACCCCGAAGAGTTTGAACGGCTGCTGGAGTTCATGACCGACTGACCAGGTTTTGGCGGGTTGGCACCCGCCTCCCTCCCGGGTTCCCAACGAACCGGTATACTTTTCGACTGCTGCTCGGCTCCCGGCTTCCCGCAAGCTGGTCGCCGATTCTCGGGGCGTAGCTCAGCCTGGCTAGAGCGCCTGGTTTGGGACCAGGAGGTCGCATGTTCGAATCATGTCGCCCCGACTCACGAAAGCTCCTTGGAAACAAGGGGCTTTCGGCGTTT
>CALAZQ010000254.1 GCA_937926325.1 uncultured Planctomycetaceae bacterium
AGCCGGCGGACCGGCAGGACGTGACGCCCGAACAATCGAGATCGACTGCAGGGTGGTAGAGTGTCGACCATGGACAACGAGACGGCAGAACAGGCGCCACCAGAGGTCCGGCAGGTGGCGGCCCGTTTTCTCCCGGCTGCCGAGGCGGCCAGCCTCACTATTCAAAAGCCACCGACGATTGGGTTTAGCGGAGCGGCCGTCTGGCTGCTTTCGCCCGCGGACGGATCTCCTCGTTATGTCCTGAAGCAGTTGCCGGCTGGCCTGCCACCAGATCAGATCGGCTGGACCCACCTGCTCGCCCAGCATCTTGCGCGGGTGGGTGTGTCCACGCAGTTGCCATTGCGGGCAGGGATACACCCGCTGACACAGGCAGGTCATGTCGCGATTGATCGGCAGGGACGGCTCTGGCAGTGCCTGAGCTATCTGCCCGGCCGTCCGATCGCGACGCCGACGAGTGCCGAGGTGCTGGCCGCGGTGACCACGCTGGCAACAGTGCACCGGGCAGCCAGCGAGTTTGTTCAGCCGCCCCCCCTGCCCCGGCTCACCGGCTGGCAGACACGGGTGCTGCAGCTTGAGCAGCTGGCCGTGGCTGGCTTCCCACGGCCGCCAGCTGAGCCAGCGGGACAGGCCGACGGTCAGGCTGCCTGGCCTGAGCTGGCGTCGATTTCGCAGCGGGCGAATGAGTGTTTTTTCGCGATGGGGGGACCGCAGCTGGCCGCTCGTCTGGCTGCGCAGACGTTTCCACGACCGCTCCAGCCGGTTCTCCGGGACTGCTGGTGGGCCCATCTGCTTTTCGAGCCCGCACCTGGGGGCTCACGCGTCTCAGGAATCATCGACCTCGATGCCGCTGGCATCGACACCCCAGCAGTCGATTTGGCCCGGCTGCTGGGTAGTTGGCAGTTGGAGGCCGGCGACCCGGAGATCAGCCTCGTGGAACGCTGGCCGGCGGCCTTCGACTGCTACGTCAGCTTGTGTCGGCCCGCGGGGGATTTCCCGACAGACGTTCAGCTGTTGCATGACACCGCGGTGGTCTGCGGCCTTGACCGCTGGCTGCACTGGCTGTTCCGGGAACAGAGAAATTTCGCTGATTTTTCCCGGGTGACCTGCCGGATTCAGGCTTTGCTGCGGGCCCTGCCGGCGGCCCTCGCCCGCCTTCAACGGGTGTCAACCGCTGGCTGCCAGCTGCGCCGGCCTCAATTGACCCCACAAAATTACGACCGATAAACTCGCCGATAAGAAACCAAGAGGAGCCAGTGATGCGGCCAGCGAGGGAGCGTGCCTGGCCTGAAGTTCAATCTGGTGCAGCCAGGGAGTTTTGGAAAGCCATGACGCAATGTGAGCGGTCGATGCCGAGAATGGCAGGGAACGCCGGTGGCCGCAGCCTGAGCCGGCAGACGGTCGGGCTGAGAGGGGTGGCCCTGCTGCTGGCGGTGCTGGGCGGGCTTGCCTGTCCAGCAGCGTGGGCGGTCGATACCAGCCCTGCCCTGCCAGCATTCGGGCCCGCGTTCGATCCGCTGGCTGGCGTTGGCGGCGAGGTCGGTGAGCCTGTCCGGATTGCTGCCCGCGTCGAAACCCTGCCGGATGGCGGAGCCCAGCTGGTGGTGGTGGCCACACTGAGTGACGGCTGGCACCTCTATTCACTCGATCAAAAGCCGGGCGGCCCGAAGGCGACCACGATCAGGGTTGCCGATGATTCGCCGTTCGTGCTCGCCGGCCGTTTTCTGGCCGCCCCGCCCCCGAAAAAGAAAACGGTCTCAGACGTTCCGGGCTGGGAAGGGCTGGTCGTCGAAGAGCATTCCGGTGAGGTGACCTGGACAGCGCCGCTGAAGGCTAACCCCGCCGGCACGGCGGCGGCGGTTCACGGCAGCGTCAGTCTGCAACTCTGCGAGGACAACGCCTGCACCCCGCCGCAGACAATTGACTTTACGGCTGCTGCTGTCGATGCAGTAGCGGGACAGCCGTCGGTCAAACCGTTGCCGCCTGAGCCGGTGCGGCATCTGCCCGAGCGGGGCCACCTGGCAATCGAGGCGACGGTGGGTGACGTCACGACCAGCGCCAACGCCTGCACGGTCTGGCCGCTGACGATCGATCTGTTACCCGAACAGGGCTGGCACCTCTACGCCCCCAAGTCAGATACGAACACTGAGGTCGGTCAGGGTAAGCCGACGATTCTCTCGCTGGTCCCTGGGGCTGGCCTGCGGGTCTGCGACATCGTGGCCCAACGGCCAGTGTTGGCGACCGATCCCGAACTAGCTGCAGCCGGTGCGGTTGAAGGGCCGGTTTCGCTGACGGTCATGATCGAGGTGCCGGGAGATCAGGCGGCGGCCGATTCGGATGCGGCGGTTGCCCCGGGACGGCTTGAGTTGCTCGTTGGGTTCCAGACCTGCAGCGACACCACCTGCGACCCGCCCTGGGCGAGCCGGCTGGTCGTCGATGTGCCTCCAGCGGACGCCGCCGATCGGCCACGGGTGAGCTTTGATGATGCACGGTACGCCGAGGCCGCCCAAAAGCCGGCGACACTCAGCCAGGCTCCGGCCCAGATTGTCGGCCAGCCGCCGGCCAGCCTGTCGCCGACGGTGGCCGGAAGTGAAAGCGCTGCGACGGCCGCAGCACCGTCGAGCACGCCCCTGTCGCTGCCACTGGCCCTGGCGGCTGGGCTGCTGGGCGGGCTGATCCTCAACCTCATGCCCTGCGTACTCCCGGTGCTGGGTCTGAAGTTGATGTCGTTTGCCCAGCAATCGGGCCGGGCCCGACGCGAAATTTTCCAGCTCAATCTCTGGTACTGCGCCGGGCTCTACGCCGTCTTCTTCGTGCTGGCGACTGCGAGCGTGGCGGCCAACCTCGGTCTGGCCGGCAGCAATCTGGCCTGGGGCGAGCAGTTCACCTCGGCCGGCTTCAACATTGTGATGGCGTCGATTGTCTTCGCCTTTGCCCTGTCGTTTCTCGGGGTCTGGGAACTGCCCATTCCAGGTTTCATTGGGAGCACTGCCGGCAAGGTGCAGACCCAGGAGGGGCCGGCCGGGTCGTTTTTGAAGGGCGTCCTCAGCACCGTCCTGGCGACGCCCTGCAGCGGGCCGTTCCTGGGGCCAGTCTTCGGCTTCACGCTGACCCAGCCAACACCGGTGACCTATGCGGTCTTTGCGTCAATCGCCACCGGCATGGCCCTGCCCTATCTGCTGGTCGGCATCTTTCCAGCCCTCGTCAAATTCGTGCCCAAGCCGGGTGCCTGGATGGAGACCCTCAAAGAAGTCCTCGGCTTTGTCATGCTTGGCACCGTGGTCTTCCTGTTCACCTTCCTCGACAAAGACTATTTCGTGCCGACCTTCGCCCTGCTGGTCGGCATCTGGGCCGCCTGCTGGTGGGTGGGTCGCAGCCAGAAGACGACCGGCACCGCCAGCTTTGGCCGCTGGCTCCAGGGGGCGATCGTGACGGCCGCCGTCGGTGCCACTGCCTTTGTCGTGCTCGGGCCGGGGGAGTCGGTGATTGAATGGCAGCCCTTCTCACGAGCCCGGCTGGCCGAACTGCGGCAGCGGGGGGCGACGGTGATGGTCGACTTTTCGGCCGACTGGTGCCTGACCTGCAAGTACAACCTGAACTTTGCGATTGAGACCCCGCGGGTGAAGCGGGCGTTGTCGGACAGCCAGATCGTGCCGATGCTGGCCGACTGGACCGATGGCTCGCCGGAGATCAAGGCGATGCTCGAAAGCCTTGACAGCAAGTCGATTCCGGTGCTGGCCTTCTTCCCGGCGGAACAGCCGGGCGTGCCGGCCCCTGCTCCGATCGTCCTGCGGGACCTCGTGACCGAGGCTCAGGTGCTGGCCGCCATTCAGAACGCCGGCGGCTCCAAGGGGCTCGGGCCTGAGATGCGGGCACGGTCAGCGTCGCTCGCGCCGGCGGCGGCGCACTAAAATAAGCTGGTACGGAAGTAGCCTCCCGCAATTCTCCCTTGAAACGCAAAGGCGTCATTCCGCGATGGCATCAGCACCGACAACCCTGGACGCAGCTGGGCTGCTGAGCCTGCCCAATGATGGGTTTCGCTATGAACTCGTGGAGGGGGTGGTCCGCATGATGTCTCCGGCAGGTGGCCGTCACGGACGTGTTGCCCACACGCTGGCGCTGCTGGTGGGCATGCATGTTCGCCGTGAACAGCTTGGGGCGGTCTACGCGGCAGAGACCGGGTTTTTGTTGGCACGAAACCCTGACACGGTGCGGGCACCTGATGTCGCATTCGTACGGCAGGAGCGGGCCGCTCGAATCGATGACGATACCGGGTTTGTCACGGTGGTGCCCGATCTTGTCGGGGAAGTGGTGTCACCGCGTGATTCGTTCAGCGAGGTCGAAGGGAAAGTGTTTTCCTGGCTGGCGGCGGGCACTCGGCTGGTCATTGTGGTTGACCCGATGACCCGCACCGTTCACGCCTATCGTCAAGCAGATCGTGCTGTTGTACTTCGCGAAGGCGAGTCGCTCGACACAAGCGATGTGCTCCCAGGTTTGACGCTCGATGTTGCCGATCTCTTTCAGTGAGATTCGGCATCGCCAGGCAGCCTGACGCCAGCCGGCAGGAATGTTACCTTGCGGTCATTGGCCAGCGGCTCACCTGGGGTACAGCGGCCGGCAGCCACCTGGCTGTTCAGTAGCTGCAGCAGCCGGCTGACCTCGGCCGGATGGTGAGCGGCCACGTTGATGGTTTCGGCCGGATCGTCTTTCAGATCAAACAGCTGCAGCGGTGGCAGCCCCTGCTGTTTGGCGACGTTTTCCTTCGGGTCGCTCCAGCCGCCGCTGCCTCGGCAGAGGCAGAGCTTCCAGGGGCCCTGGCGGATCGCAAACGAGCCATCAATCGAGTGGCTGATGAGCGTGTCGCGGGCCGATTTGCCCGTACCCGCGAGCACTGGCAAGAGACTGAAGCCATCTTCGCCACCTACCTCAGCCCGGGGTTGCCCCGTGATTTCAGCGAGGGTGGGGTAGATGTCGGTCAGGCAGGCGAGGGTGTCGGTGGTTCGCCCGGGTGGAATCGTGCCCGGCCACCGGGCCAGCAGCGGCACCCGGTGGCCGCCTTCGTAAATGTCAGCCTTGTGGCCGCGAAACGGTCCGCTCGGGTCGTGGCCGTGCTCGGCAAGCAGCGGGAAATTTGCCTGGGGCGAGCAGCCGTTGTCGCTGGTGAAGATCACCAGCGTGTTCTCATCGAGGCCCGCTGCCTTCACGGCGTCGAGCAGCCGGCCCATCAGGTGATCGACTTGCATCACGAAGTCAGCGTAGGGGTTGAGCCCACTGGCATCCTTGAACGGCGGGACCGGCACGATCGGGGTGTGCGGAGCGGGCAGCGGCAGGTAGAGGAAAAAGGGCGTCCCCTCGCGGGCGGCGGCGGCGTTTGCCTGCACGTAGGCAATCGACTTGTCAAACAAATGCGGCAGCACCTGTGGAATATCAAAGTCGGGGCCGATCGGTCCCTTGCGGTACCAGCCGTAGCGATCCTCTTGCCTGGTGACGCCTTCTTCGCGGACAGGGACGGCTGTGACCTTGCCCGTATCGACCCAGACATAAGGCGGCATGTCGAGCGAGCCGCAGTGGCCGTAGTAGGTGTCAAAGCCGTTGATGTCGGGGCCGTTCGTCACCGGCTTGGTGAAATCGATCGTCTTGCCATCCTTGTGCCAATCCCAGCCCAGGTGCCACTTGCCGATCATGGCGGTCTGGTAGCCGGCCGCCTTCATCAGGTGCCCGAGGGTCGGTCGCTCGGCCGGAATGAGATGCTCGCTCGTGCCACTCAGCACGCCCCGCGCCAGCCGGGATCGCCAGTTGTAACGGCCGGTCAGCAGGCCGTAGCGGGTTGGGGTGCAGACCGAACTCGGGGTGTGGGCATCGACAAAGGTGATCCCTTCGTCGGCCATCTGCTGCAGCCGGGGTGTTTTGATTTTGCAGTCAGGGTTGGTCGCAGTGAGGTCACCGATGCCAAGGTCATCAGCCATCACCAGGATGACGTTCGGTTTTTCGGCCGCCGGCAGGCGGGCCGCCGACAGCGGCAGGCTCAGTGCCATCAGGCCGAGCAACAGAAAATGGCGGTCCATGACGTTCCCTCAAGAGAAATCTTTTCGGCAGCGATAGCTTCGTTGCCAAAGAATGTCAGCGGTGTTGCCTCACTTATGGCGTGTCTCCGCTGCCCAGCACAAACCCGTGGTTGAGCGGCACCTGCACCCGATCTCCTGCTGCTGCCACGAGCACCACGCCAGCATCGGTGAACTCGATCTCCGCGACCCGATCGAAGCTGGCAGACACTGGCACCGCTGCCTGGATGGAGCGGACGTCGGTCGGACGATCGGCCGTGAGCTCGATTGCGGTGCGGATGCCCTGCCGCGAGAGCAGGTTTGGTTCGACCGAGGGCACCAGCCCGTCGGCAAAGAAACCGCAGATATCCTCGAGGCCAAGGCACTGGTTACGGCCGTTCCAGGGAAAGCTGTGACGGCCCCGGTTTTCAAGCCAGAAGGCAGTCATTGGCAGCACGGCCGGGTTTCGGAGCGAGAACCAGGCCCACTGCTCACGCGTGTTGACGGCAGCCGTCCAGGCCGGCCTGCCCGCCAGGGCGTCGGTATCAGCCACCACGGCCAGCAGGTCGGCATAGCCCCGCCGCGCCGGCAGCCGTGAGCAGTCAACCTCTGCCGGTTCCTTGAACAGACTCGGAACCCGGGCCAAGTCGGTGAAGGTCTCCCCGATCGCCAACTGCTGGTACTCGCCATTTGCAGGATCGCTGAACACGCCCGGGTTGGTCATACCGAGCCGGAACGGGCTGGTTGAAATTGCGAACACGCCCTCCTCGTCTGGCATCGCCAGCGTGGCGTGGTGGCCAAGGGGCGCCGGTCCGGCAAACCCCTCAATGAGATGTCGTTGATAGACCACCGACTGGCCGGGCTTCAGAAAAATCTGTTTTGTCACTCGGCCTGGCCGCACCTTCGTCTCCAGGGTCAACGCCAGCCGCGCCGTGCCGTCAGCCAGCGGGGCATCCGACTCAAGCGACCATTCCGCAGAAGCGGTCTCGCCGTGTGGCGGGTGCTGCTCGCCCTGGAAGGCAGCCCCGTTGCCGCCAAAGGGAAGGCAGAAAAAATCGCCCCGCAGCGGCGTGAGCACGGCTGCCGGCATTGCCGGGTGGCTCTCATCCTGCCAGGGGCTGATGTGATAGGGGCTGATCGATTGGGCACCGCCCTTGCCAAAGGTCACGGGGGCAAGATGTCCGCCCAGCCGGGTGACGGCCAGCGAGACGGTGTCGCTTTCCAGCAGAAAACTGGGCTGGGAATGAATGGTGTGGGTGGTTGTTGGCGGCATGAGGGCGTCCCCTGAGAACTGAAAAAAGATTTGAAATGGAAGGACGAGTGATCAGCCGATCACGACTCGCGGTGCGGTCGGTTCGGCCGCCGTCGCCTCACCAATCCGCCACGCCGTCATTCCCAGATCAGCTAACTGGTGTTGGATGCTGTCGGCAAAGTGCGGGGAGACCACCAAGACCATGCCGAGGCCCATATTGAATACCCGGTCCATTTCGGCTGCTTCAATCTGCCCCAGCCGTTGAACCCAGTCAAAGATCGGAGGCACCTCCCAACTGGCCCTGTCGATGCTGATCTGAATGGTCTCGGGCACGATCCGGCCGAGGTTTTCCGCCAAGCCGCCACCGGTGATGTGGGCGATACCATGCACCACCTGTTTCACCCGGTAGTGCCGCAGCACCGACCGCACCGCTCGGGCATAGAGCCGGGTCGGCTCCAGCAGCAGGTCGCTCACCGTCCGGCCGTCGCATTCAGGCACGCTGTCGGTGAGCGCGAGCTTAGCCATCTCAAAGACCACCTTACGGATCAGGCTGTAGCCGTTGGAGTGAAAGCCGGACGAGGCGATGCCGATGGCGACATCACCCGGCTGAATCTGGCTACCGTCGATCAGTCGCCTCCGTTCCACCACGCCAACGCAGAAGCCGGCCAGGTCATAGTCGCCCCGCTGGTAGAGATCGGGCAGAATGGCGGTCTCGCCGCCGACGAGGGCGCAGTCGCTGGCCACGCAGGCGTCGGCGATGCCCCGGACGATCGCCTCCAGCAGTGGCGGCTCGTCGTGGGACATGGCGACGTAGTCGAGAAAGAAGAGTGGCTCAGCCCCGGTGCAGAGTAGATCGTTGACGCTCATCGCCACCAGGTCGATGCCGACGGTGTGGTGGACGCCGGCGGCCACCGCAACCTTGAGTTTGGTGCCGACGCCATCCGTACAGGAGATCAACAGCGGATCGTCATATGTTCGAGCGAACAGCCCCTGCAGCTGCAGCTGGAAGACGGCGGCGAAACCGCCCTCCTTGCTCATCACCCGCGGGCACTGGGTTCGCCGCATGTGCGCAGGCAGCCGTGCCATCGACTCTTCGTAGAGGGCGAGATCGACCCCGGCACTGGAATAGGTGGCTCCGCTCACGGCGTTATCTTCGCCGGCCGCTCCCGTCCTGCAAGGGCCGGCGTCAGCCCTCGGCAGAAGCTGCACCGCTGACCTGAACCGCCTGCATCCACTGCGACTCATCCTCCAGCCGGATCACTCCCAGCCGGTTGGGCCGCGGGCTGGCGAAGGCGAGCGCGACCAGCAGCAGTCCCGCCGGCCGCCGGGTCTTACCGGCCACCAGGCACCAGGGCGTTTCGGTCAGGTCTTTCCCTGGAACTTGGAGATGGAGGGCGAGATTGTTGGCAAACCCACCCACGCTGACCTGGTTCGGCCAGTGCCGGATCACCGGTTTGTCCCGTTCAAGGAATGCTCCAAGGCCCGGTACCAGCGCGTCGAGTACGCCGGGGAGGTCTTCGTCGGACGGCAGCTCGATCCGGCCCAGCGGGGCCAGCGCGATGGCTCCGAGGCGGGCTGGCAGGTTGTGCACCTTCAGGTCGGTGCGACTGGCCGACCCGAGCGGCTCGGCGGCAAGATCGACCACTCGCAGCGGGTCAACGAATGAGATTTCTTTCGGCTTGCGAAAGACCCTGACCAACTTGCGGAGCAACGCCACAGCCACCAGCACGAGTGCGGCGATTGCGACAACCCGGCCGGTGGGGGTCGTCATGACAAAGTTGAGCGTCCGCTGGAGGGCGGCAACGATGGTCTGCACGAGTTGCTGCATGGCGAGAGGATAGCAAAGAGGCGGACCAGACCGCCAATGCCACGGAAATGACCGCCGCGGTGTATCATTCCGCCATGGCTAAAACCCGCCGCCCCAGTAGTCGCCGCCTGCACGCCAAGCAGGCCCTGCCACCGCTGCAGTTCAATTTTCCGCTGCCGTACGGCGCCATTGTTCAGTCGGCTGGCCCGGAGACGGTCGGAGGCGTTCAGTTTGTCGTCTACAGCCACTCCGCCACGGCGATGCGGGTGCTGCTCTACGACCGGGTCGATGACCCCGAGCCGTCGGAGGTCATCGCCCTCGACCCTGAACAGGATCGCTGGGGGGACATCTGGAGTATCTTTGTGCCGGGCCTCGGTCACGGGCAGCTCTACCACTTTCAGGCCGACGGGCCGTTCGACCCGGAGCGGGGGCAGCGGTTTGATGGCACCGCCCGGCTGATCGACCCTTACTCAAAGGCCCTCGCCGGCCACTATCTGCCTGGTACCGACGGCATCGTCCGACCGCCGAAGAGTGTTGTCGTAGACGATTCGTTCGACTGGCAGGGAGACCGGCATCTGCGGCGGGGACTGGCCGACACCGTGATTTACGAGATGCACGTGAGGGGTTTCACGCAGAGCCCCAGCAGCAGCGTCGAGCATCCCGGAACATACCTTGGAGTAATTGAGAAGATTCCCTACCTGCAGTCGCTCGGGGTGACCGCGGTGGAGCTGATGCCGGTGCACGAGTTTCCCACCGAGGCGGCCGATGGCGTCCGTGGGGAACGATCGAATTATTGGGGCTATGACCCGATGGCCTTTTTTGCCCCGCACCGCGGCTATGCCGCCGGCAGTGAACCCGGCTGTCAGGTGCGGGAGTTCAAGGAGATGGTCCGGGCCCTCCATGCCGCCGGCATCGAGGTGATCCTTGACGTCGTCTTCAATCACACGGCTGAGGGCAACGAGCTGGGACCAACCTTTTCATTCAAAGGGCTGGAAAACCGCGTCTACTACATGCTGGGCGATGGCGGGTCGAGCTACCGCAACTATTCCGGCTGCGGCAACACCATCAACGGCAACCACCCGATCGTCCGCGAGTTGATCTTTCTTTGCCTCCGCCACTGGGTGCACAACTATCACATCGATGGGTTTCGGTTCGACCTGGCCAGCATTCTTTCCCGTGATCG
>CALAZQ010000255.1 GCA_937926325.1 uncultured Planctomycetaceae bacterium
GCCAGTCACCTCGGCTACTTCGTCTTCATCGTCAGGGGCACCTGCTGCGATCCAATCGAGTAACGTCTGGTAGAGATGGCTTTTAGCCGTGAAGAGCTTGCCCCCGGTATGGGCCACCTTGCCGGTCGCCTTGAGCAGCAGAAGGCTCTGCTCAGGCAGGGCCAGGTTGACCCGGCGGCCAACCATTTCGTCGACCACTCGCCGGTAGTCACCGGCAGGATCATAGCCAAACAACGAAAGCTGAAAGCCGTCCTTGCCGCGGGCCGAACCGTGGCAGGTGCCGGCGTTACAGCCTGCACGAAAGAAGACCGGCATCACGTCGTTGCGAAAGCTCGGCCTTCGCGGCGGGGTGTCAGCCTGCGCCGTCCCCAGGAAGAGACAAACGATCGGCAGGCAGAGAAGCTGCTGACGCCAATGCATTGGGGTATCTCCAGGTGTTAATGTGTCAGCGGCGGTCGGTGGTGGAGGTCAATTCAGCCGCGGGTCAATCCGCAGCGTGCCCCGGCCGGCCCGCTGGATGACCTCACGGCCGTCGAGTGGCACACGCAGTTCACAGGTCAGGCCACCGACTGAGCCGAGCAGGGCATCGTCGGTCGCCTCGAGCTCAAAACTCACCTCACGGGAATCGCGGGTGAGGGTTGGCAATGGCTCGATCAGGGTCACTCCCTTTGGCAGCCCCAGCAGCCGCACGGTGGCGGCACCCTCAAACGGCGTCTTGTGGGTGACCGTCCACACCATGGCCTGCCGCTGTCCCCGGCGGATGCTGTCAGGCTCGCTCGCAAGCTCGA
The DNA here is from genome assembly GCA_937926325.1 of uncultured Planctomycetaceae bacterium. Lineage (GTDB taxonomy): Bacteria > Planctomycetota > Planctomycetia > Pirellulales > UBA1268 > UBA1268. The sequence goes on from CALAZQ010000255.1 coordinate 789, forward strand.
CGAATGGCTCGGCAATTTCAAGGCTGCGGAGGGCGGTCGAGATCCGGATCTGGCCGTGTCCCAGCCAGCCGGTGACTCCTCGATCGATCGTGGTGGCGGTGAGCACCAGCGGCTGCCTGCCGAGCGGTGCCCCGCGATCCGCTGACAGTACGACCTCACCAGTTGTTTCACCCGGTGGGATCACCAGTTGCGGCGGGCGGCCAATACCCTTGGGCACCCAGTCACACTGCACACCAATTGGTTCATCGCAGCCCTCGGCCCGGGTAATGCGGACGGGAATCGCCAACTCGCCACCTCGGACGATTGGCACGGGCGGCTCGTCAATGCTCACCGTGAAGGGTGGCTCATCCATCACTGCCACCACAAATCGGTCAAGCCGAACTGTCTTCCAGGCATCACCGCCAGGCATGTTGAGAAACGGCAGGTTTTGCTGATTTCGTGAAACAAGCGGAGCATCGGCTTCCACCGGTCGAATCTCAAGCTCAACCAGACTGGCCGCCGGCTCTGCATCGGCGTCGGCCACAAACTGGATGGGCCACTTATCACGGTCCGCTGGAATACGATTGGGAAGCAGTCGAACCCCGGCGGGCAGACCATGGGCAACAATTTCGGTCTCACCATTGAACGACGTCCCCTGCCCCTTTTTAAGCATCACGTTGACGGTCCAACGGCTTCCCCGCGGAATGGCCAGGCTGCCGAACTGGGGGGCCTCCCACCAGTAAAGCGTCCAGGGCATTAGGACGTGCATGGAATCGAAGGCCGGCTCAATCTCTATCCGATAGACCGCGGTTGGATCACCTTGACCCGTCAGGTCGGACAACTCCAGGATGTAGTCTCCGTCCTGCTTTGGTGCCCAGATGACCGAAGGATCAAGCGTGTCCCGCACGACCGACCCGCCGTAGGCTGAGATGCCGAAGATATCCCGGTCTTCTCGCTTGGCGACGAAGCCATTGACTTCGGGCGTAGCCTCGGCCTCCGCGGCAGCTGGCATGATCCGCAGCCGAGGTTCCAGGGGCGAGAGCAGCGTGGCAGCAAACACCCGGACCCGATAGCGGTCGCCCTTCTTCACCGTCAGGCGGTAGCGGTCAACCTCATTGTCGGTGGCGATGATGCCGTTGAGGGCGGCCGGCAGCTGGGGTACAGCAGTCGGTTCAGCCGCTGGCTGCTCCACAATGTTTGGCAGCGGGCTCGATCGCAGCAGCAGCGGTGACGGAGCATCACCGTACCATTCGGTGATGCCCCGGGCGTCTGGCAGCGGCACCGTTTCGGTGAACTCGCCGAGGGGATCCCCCAGAAACCGCACCTGCAGCGGTTCCCCGGGCGGTCCTCCCGGTGGAAAGGCTGCCAGCGGCCGTCGGAAGCTGCCAACATGGAGTGCGTAGGGGGCTGGCCAGGTGGAGAAGGTTGACCGGGTCACCTCGACAATCAGATGGTCGGCCTGCAGGTCGGACGGCACCTGCAGCGAGATGAGCGGATCCTGGATGTGCAGGGTGCTGTCGTCGTTCGCGGCAAGTTCATGTCCGTCAGGCTTCAGAACCCGCAGGGCGAGGTCAGAGGCGTTGGGCTCCACACCGTGGGTGTGGGCCACGTCACTGATCCGCACGCAGTCGATCTCGGCAGTCAGCCGGCCGCCCGGTGTCACCGGCACCCGGTAGCAGTCGATGTCCCCCTCCTTGCGGCCGTCGATGCGTCCGCGAGCCGTCGTGTTGACGGCCAGCAGCATTGCCTTCTCAGGCGTGTCATTGTTGTTGAACTGGCGTTCCTTGTCGTGCTCGACCTCATCGACCACCGGAAATGGGGTGACCTGAAACGTGCCTGCCATCGACAGTTCGGTGCCGGTGCGGACTCGGAACGGGTGTTCGCCCAGCGGGCAGTCGGCGGCAATCTCGAAGCTGCACTCAAGCGGCGGGTTCTTCGCGTCGGGTTTGCCCACCTCTTTTATCGACACGGCCTCGATACCGGGGCGGTAGAAGATGATTTCCCGGGCATCCTTTAAGAACCAGCCGCTGATCGTCACCGTGACGGTCGTGCCCCGCTGGCCCACCCGCGGCCGCACCGAGTCGAGACTGTTGAACTGCCCCGCTACAGCCAGCGTCGGGTTTGCCACCACGAAGCCGGCGAACACCACGGCAAGGACGTGCCAAAGGATCGGCAGGCTGTGGAAAAAGTCTGCCGCCGCCGGAAGCGGCGACCGGCAACCCTGAGAACCATCGCAGTTTTTAGGTGTTGCCCAAGTGGAAAAAGGCCGTGGACGGCTCTTTCCAAGGACAGTTAGGAAACGTTGTCGCATCGCAAGGCCTGAGAGAAGGTGCAGGAAAGATCAACGAGACAATCCGACGTGCCACGCCGGCCACGGTCAGGCAAGAATGCCCTTGACCAGGCCGCCGTCCTTGATGATTTCAATCGGCCGGGTGCCGAAAGCGACGAGTTCTTTGTTGGCGTCGATGCCCAGCAGGTGATAGATCGTGAACTGAAGGTGTTCCAGCGGGACGGCGTCACGGGCTGGTTCACCACCGGTTGAGTCGCTGGCCCCGTGGATCACGCCACGGGCAATGCCTCCACCCGCCAGCATCATGGAGTAGCACCGGGCCCAGTGGTCGCGGCCACTGTTGGAGTTGACCTTGGGCGTTCGACCGAACTCGCTGGTCACCCAGACCAGCGTTGTGTCGAGGAGACCCCGGCGGTCGAGGTCGGTAATCAGCCCGTAGATCGCCCGGTCGAGCGGGGCCATCTGGTCATCGCAGGCCTTTTTGACATCAACGTGGCAGTCCCAGCCGCCATACTCAACAGTGACAAACCGGCTACCCGCTTCGACCAGTCGGCGGGCGATGATCAGCCGCTCGGCGAGCCCCTTGGGATGATACCTGCCGTCGGGCCCCTTGACCGACCCGGTGACCGTGCTGCCGTAAAGCTCAAACGACTCTTCCGGTTCGCCTTCAAAGGAAAATGCCGCCTGGGCCTTTTCGCTCGTCAGCAGGCTGTAGGCACCCTGATAGAAATCATCCATGGTGTCGAGCGTGGCGACATCGGCCTCCGACTGCCTGATCTTTCGCTGGATGATCGCCCGCGCCTGCTGCCGGCGGTCGAAGCGATCGAGAGACACCCCGTCCGGGATCGAAAAGTCACGCACTTTGTAGCCCCGCTCACCCGGGTCAGCATTGAGCTCGAAGGGGCCGTACGCACTGCTGAGAAACCCGGTGCCGCCGACAAAGCCGGGCATGTTGGGGATCGCAATGAAGGGGGGCAGTTCTCCGCGTTTCCCCAGTTCGTGAGAGACGATCGAGCCCATCGCCGGGTAATCGATCACCGTGGTTTTCGGGTAGCCCTTGAACAGGTGGTAAGTCGCGAGCCCATGGTCGGGCACTTTGCCGACAACACTGCGGACGATCGACACCTTGTCGGCGATGCCGGCAACCTGCGGCAAATTGTCGCTGAGGACATCACCCTGTTTGGTTTTGACAACGCCGAACGAACCCCTGTACTCGACCGGAGCCTCGGGCTTCGGGTCAAACGATTCGTGATGGGGAAAGCCACCGGGGAGGTGCAGTTGAATGACGCTGCGAGCCCTCGCCGGGATCGTTCCACTGCCGCTGGCAGCGGAAAAGGCGTCTGTGGAGGGTTTGGCAGCCGCCGCCTCGAGCCGCAGCATATCGGCGAGTGACAGGCCGAGCCCTCCGATCACGCCAGCCTGAACCGCCTGGCGACGGGAGATCAGCGAACGGTACCCCTGGCAACCAGCGGAATGATTCATGTGCATGGCAGACTCTCGGAAGCGAAGGAGAACGCGGCGGCCGGAAAAAAAGACTTGTTTTGCCTCGATAGAGTATGTGCCGCTGGAGGGACCGTTGGCAAGAGAACTGTCCCGACAGATTCGAGGCTGCGGGACTTTGCCGAGAACGGCCCGATAACCCCGAAAACGCCCGTTCCCGGCGGCGACGGCCAGAGGTCACTCCCTACAGCGGCCGATTGGGCTGGCCGTCCTGAGGG
>CALAZQ010000256.1 GCA_937926325.1 uncultured Planctomycetaceae bacterium
GGCGGGCCCAGTTCCGGTAGCCGGCTGCGATTGCGGCCGGATGACGAGGCTGTCGAGTGCCGAAGGAATATCGACCGGCTCAGTCGCCTCGGCGGTTTGGTCGACCGCTGGCGGCTGAGTTCCCACACCGTTGGGACCAACCGGTTCAGCCGCCGCTGGCTCGGTGGTCGTAAGGCTGTCGAGCAGCTGCCGCGACTCATCGTCTTCGGTCAGCGGGTCGCCGGCAGCGCCGTCTGTCTGTTGCAGGAAGGCCGCCAGATGGCCACCGTTGCGGGCACCGCTGGTTGTCAGTCCTTCCTGTCGGGCCTGGTCAACAATTTCAAGAAACAGTGATTCCAGCCGTCGCCGAGGCTGCTGTACCGACTTCAGGCCAATGCCTCGCCGGGCGAGCAGGGCCTCGATCTCACCAAGCACGTCGGCTGGAAGCGTCTCTGTTTGCAGATTGGTCAGGTGTTCCTCTGCCAGCAACTCTTCGATCGGGCCGATGGCCCGGACACGGCCACCGTACATGATGGCAACCCGGCTGCAGAGATCCTCGACGTCGGACAGCAGGTGGGTGCAGAGCAAGATAGTTTTGCCCCGGGCCGCCAAGTTTGAAATGACGTCTTTGATCTGGCGGGCGCCGACCGGATCCATGCCGCTGGTCGGCTCATCGAGAATGAGCAGCTGGGGGTCGTTGATCAGCGACTGGGCCAGCCCGACCCGCCGCTGCATCCCCTTGGAAAACTCACCGACCGGCCGGTGTTCGACTGCATCGAGGCCGACCATCTCAAGCAGCATGTCCACCCGCTGCCGCCGGATGGCGGTCGGAATTCGGAACAGCCGTCCGTAGAAGTCGAGCGTCTCGCGGGCGGAGAGAAACCGATAGAGATAGCTCTCTTCGGGCAGGTAGCCGATGTATTTCTTGGTATCGACATGCCGGGGCCGACGCCCGAGCACCGCAATACGGCCACTCGTCGGCGTCAGCAGGCCGAGGATCATCTTGATCGTGGTGCTCTTGCCGGAGCCGTTGGGGCCGAGCAGCCCGAAGACCTCGCCCCGGCGAACCTCAAGGTCAACACCATCAACGGCCTTCACCCGTGGCCGCATCCAGAAGTCTCGAAAGGTCTTGAAGAGCTGGACACACTTGATGTCGATTGTTTCCGTGGCCGCTTCCATCGTTTTCCTCCCCGAGCGTGGTGGCGTGAGCCGGGTGGCTGCCGTCGGCAGCACGAGCCTGGGAACCAACGCTTACTTCAACTGGTATCGGAGATTTTCCTCCCGCTGTTCCATCCGCATGTTGCGGAGCTGTTCCTGCTGACGCTGCTTCTGGATTTCGGGGTCGCGGTTGATCTTGAACTGCTTCTGCGAGGCGGTGGTGTAAAAGGTTTCAACATCACCGGTCAGGATGGCCTCCCGGGCATCGGCCCAGAGCCGCGAAAGAATGATCCGGGGCGTTGACTGGTACTGTGGCAGTAGCCGTTCAAAGGTCTGCCGCTCCGATTTCACCTTCTCCACGACCTGGGTCCGATAGGTCTTGGCCGCATTGATCACGCGGGCCACTTCGCCACCGATCCGGGCGTTGCCGAGAGTCAGCGTGCCGATTGCCTCATCGATCGTTCGGGCGATGGCCTCACGCTGATCGAGCGAGCCGGTCTCAGAGGCCTGCTCGTATTCGGTGACAAGCTTCAGCAGGTCTTCCGCAGCTTCACCGGCGGTCTCACCCAGAATGCGAGCCCGGCGTTGCTGGGCGGTGACGATCCGCTGGCTCCGGGTGCTTTCGGCGGTGGTCACGGCATCAAAGCTTTTGACCACGGCCAGTGGCGGTGTCACCTGCTCCAGAGAGAGTTGATCGATCGTCAGGCCGGTCTGCATCGACTCCAGCCGACGCTGGGCGATGCCGACTGCCAGTTCCCGATTGACCACCCCCTTCAGCAGTTCATCGGCCGGCAGTTGCGCCACGGTCTGCACGATCCCCTGTTGAATCGCCACCCGTACGAGTTCCTCACCGAGTTCCGGCTTGCCGACATTCGTGATGTAGTCCACCGGATCGGCGACGTGATAGGTGATGTTCCAGCGGGCATGGGCGATGTTGAAGTCACCGGTCAAGAGCGAGCCATCGGAGAGTGGATTGAGCGGTCCGGCCCGGCCGCCGCGGAGAGCATCGCGGGTGGTTCCACCGGTTGGATCCCGCAGTTCGAACCAGAACTCTTTGTCGAGCGAAATGGTGGTCGGGCGGGTGTCGACTTTGATCACCTGTTCGAGTGGAAAAGGGGCGGCCAGATAGGTGCCCCGTTCCAGCACCCGGTTCCCAGGCCCGCCAACGTAGTCACCGAACCGCAAGCGAACGGCCACCTCGTTCGAGCCGACGCTGAAGGTGCCAGACAGCAGGTACGCCATCACCAGCGCTATCATCGTCAGATTAAGGA
>CALAZQ010000257.1 GCA_937926325.1 uncultured Planctomycetaceae bacterium
AGGCCGACTGGTTTGATATCGACAGCGATGTCACACCCGAGGGCGTGAAGCCCGATCTGAGCCGCGATCAGTACAAGATCTGACCTGGGCGGTGCGGGGCTGCCGACTCCCACCGTGAATCGATGCCTTCGACGGGCTTTCAGCCGATGTCGAGGAAGGGGTCGCAGGTGACGCCGTCCGCGAGGCCGAGCAGGCTTCGCAGCTGCGTCTGATCGTTCTCGTCGAGGGACACGAAGACGACGGGATCCTGCACCATCTTCGGGTCGAGCAGCCGGTAGCCGACCACCTTTGAGCCCTGGATGATCGGCCGGCGGCCGTATCCATACATCATGTTGTCAACCTTTTCGAAGAAGTCGCCCAGCGTGATGGCTGCCGGCCGGGGCCTCCGGATGTAAAACAGTTCGATGACGTTCCGCCAGAAGTGCGGCACGAATTTGAGGCCGACGTCGGCGTGGCCGACGCAGTCGCGGTTGGTGCCGGCGATCAGGGTCGGCAGTCTCGTCAATGAAAGCGTTCGCTCCCGGCAGAGCCGGGTCAGCTGTCGGCCCAGGTTGATCATGAAGTCGGCGCTGTAGCAGTCGTCACAGATGATGGTCAGCTGGCCGAGATCGACGGCCGAGTGGTCGGCGGCGGCCTCGACGAGCGTCACCGCCAGCCGCTTGACGGGAATGTGGTAGCTCTGGATTTCCTCGGGCAGGCCGTGACCCAGCACGATGACCGTGGTGGGGCCGCTGCCAGGGCGAGCCGCGGCCGCCACGGCCTCCAGGAAGGCGTCGCCCACATCGGCGAGGGTCTGCGTCGGCTCGGTCTTTTTGAAAATTGTCGCCGTGCAGCGATAGGCCTGGGCGAGGGCGGAGATTTCGCGGGGGTCGAGGCCGTGATCGGGGTCGAGCAGGCCAATCAGGCTCTGGCCTGGTCCGATCACCTGGGTGGCGGCGACCGCCTTCCGCTTGGCCTCGATAAATGCGGCGAGCTTGACCAGACGATCCTGCCGCTGGTCGGCGGGCAGGCCAGCGAGCGCCTGGGCATGCTGCTCGGCCAGATGGTAGAGCGAGGGTTCGATCTGTCGGTACTGCTTGGCGGTCAGGGGCAGCGCCTTGGCTACGGCGGGGGAATCCTGCTGCTGGAAGCTGGCAAAGTCGGCGGCCGCTGCCGGCCGGGGAATGACCAGGACGGCTGCGGCTGCGAGGCCACGGAACAACGGGGCCGCGGTGGCAAATGCGGCGGTGATGTTTGGGGGCATGGGCTCTGCTCGCTGGTGATGGGGAGAAGCATGCAAACGAGCATAGCAGCCTCCCCTGAAATAGCTGGCGACTTGACAGGTGATATTCCGAACACTACTGTACGCATAAACACACTCTTGCAGGCGTTGCGATTGCCATGGCATCCGTTGTCACCCCTTCCTGTTTTCGGGCCGATCCTGGGCGGCTGCATGACCGTGTCCGGTCGCTCGAGCAGCTCTGCCGCCGGGCGATTGGCCGGCCGGTTGCCCCGGGGCGTGGCGTAACGCTGGAGCGGAGGGTTGTCAGCAGTGGACTGCCGTCACTTGACCGGCTGCTGCCCGGTGGGGGCATTCGGCAGGGCAGCCTGATTGAGTGGCTGGAGCCGGCTGCCGAATCAGGCCTGGAAACGGCTGCTGGTGCGGCTGCCTTTGCCTTGGCGGTCGCTGTCAGGCTCCAGTCCGCTGCGGGCCTGCCGGCGGGCGGGCCCATCCTGGTGATCGATCGGGGCGGACGGTTTTACCCGCCGGCAGTGCTGCCCTGGCTGGCAACGGCTGAGCCGCCAGCCGTCCCCGACAGGGCGGTCACCGGCCGGTGGCAACGGCGGGGGAAGGGGCCTGCGGCGTCACCGCGAAACGACCGACGGAAGCATGGTGACGCCAAGCATGGTGACGCCAAAGCAGATCGCCGGCTCTATGTCATTCGTCCCGACAGTGAGGCCGACGAGATCTGGGCGATCGACCAGGCGCTGCGATGCCCCGGGGTGGCGGCGGTGGTTGGCTGGCCACGGCGGGTCGCACCAACCCCGCTGCGACGCTGGCAGTTGGCTGCGAAGGCCAGTGGTGTGGTGGGTCTGTTCGTGCGGCCGGCCGCGGCCCGCCAGCAGCCTACCTGGGCTGAGGTAAGGGTGCAGGTGCAGCCTGCCAGCCATGGCCAGACTGCTGGCGGGCGATCGGTTGCCGGCTGGCCGGCTGGTCGTGCCAGCTGGATCGACGCGCGAGCCTATCGGCTTGTGCGGGTCGGTGGTGGCTGGGAGGCGGCAACGGCGGTGGCAGAGCCAACAGTTGACTGTCTGCTCGACCTGAACAGTGGCCGGGAATGTCGCCGGCCTGCCGGTGCCTCCTTGCAGCCCGACTGGAGCAGCAGCACCAACTGGAAGGAGCTGGCATGCCGCGCATCATGACCATCTGGCTGCCGCGTTGGCCGGTGCAGCGGCTGCTGGTGGAGCAGCCGAATCTCAGGCCGCAGCCAATCTTTGTCTGTCGGCAGAATCATCGCGGTCTGCTGACGGTTGCTGCGTGGGCCTGGGCCATGCCGCCGGCAAGGCCTTCCGGTCGGCGGCCGGCAGTCGAGCCGGGCATGTCACTGGCCGAGGCGATGGCGGTGCTGGCGCCGGCCTATGGATCGTGGGCCTGCCGGATGGCCCATATCGTTGACGAAGATGCCGTTGGTGATCGGCAGGCCCTCGAAACATTGGCCCGCTGGGCCCGCCGGTTCGCCCCCGTGGTGGCGGTCGGGCCGGCCCCGGTTACCGGTGCCGCAGGCAGACCGTCGGTGGCTCAGCGGCAGGCTGCCGCCAGTGACTGCCTGCAGCTCGACGTGACGGGCACGGCCCATTTCTTCGGTGGTGAATCGGGGCTGGCCCGGACCGCCGCCTGGACCCTGGCCGCCCGCGGGCTGCATGCTCGGGTGGCCATTGCCGACACGCCGGCCGCCTCATGGGCGGCGTCCAGGCATACCGCGACAGTGGCCGCCGCTGCTCCCCAGCAGCCGCGGCGGCAGGGGCGGTGGCTGGACCGTCAGCAGCGGTGGGTGGTGGTGCCACCGGGCCGGCAGCGGCAGCTGCTGGCCGGCCTGCCGCTGCCGGCATTGCGGCTGCCTGCCAGGGTGATTGATGCCCTGCTCGAAGTGGGCGTTGAATCGATCGGCCACCTGCTACAGCTGTCGCGGGCCAGCCTGCGGCAGCGGTTCGACCAGCTGGTGACGTTGCGGCTGGCAGCATTTCTGGGTGAGGCGGCTGAGCCGTTGCAGCCGCCTGATGGTGATCCACTGCCGACCGCCAGCCATGCCTTCGACCTGCCGGTGCTCAGCCGCGATCTCACCGATGATGATCTGCCGTCATTGTGCGACCGGCTGGTCAAGGACTGCCTGCAGCCACTGGCAGCGGTGGGCAAAGGGATCGCTGGCCTGCAGCTGCGGCTGGATGGCGGGGGTGGCCGGCCCCCGACGGTGATCGACGTCGGCCTCTTTCGGCCGGCAACGTCAGCGGCACATCTGGTTGAGCTGATCATGCTGCGGCTGAGTCGCACCCGGCTGCCACGCGAACTTGCCGGCCTGACGGTCGAGGTGGTTTCAGTCGCCCCCCTGCCCTGCCGGCAGCAGCTGCTGTTTGATGCACCCGGCTCAGTGGCAGCACTGCAGACAGGGCCGCAGGTTGCTGGCCTGCTCGATCGGCTGGCCAGCCGGCTCGGCCGGGCGGCGGTGGTCGAGCCCCGGCTGCTGGCCGATGCCCAGCCTGAGGCTGCCTGGGCGGCGGTGCCGGTCGCCGGCGTTGCCGGCCTCCCCTCGCGCCGCGTGGCCAGTGGCCGGGCCGGCAAGGAGGGGGCACGAGCCGCCGCGCCGGCCGGTGGCTCGTGCCGGCCAACCTTCATTCTGCCACGGCCGCAGCCGCTGGAGGTGCTGGCGGTCGCTCCCGAGGGGCCGCCGGTACGGTTCCGCTGGCAGGGACGGCTGCATGACGTGGCCCGGGTCCGGGGGCCTGAACGAATCGAAACAGCCTGGTGGCGGGGGCCAACGGTGCGGCGGGACTATTACATCGTCGAGACCGGTGGCGGTGGTCGCTTCTGGCTGTTCCGTGGCCTGCGACGGCAGAGCTGGTTTTTGCACGGCACATTCGGCTGAGAGCCGGGGAGGCGATCGAGATGGTTCAGCCAGTGAATTGCCGCGTCGGCTATGCCGAACTGCACTGCACCAGCAACTTTTCGTTTCTGCAGGGCGGGTCGCATCCGGAGGAGTTGGTGGCCCAGGCGGCGGCACTCGGCTATGCCGCGGTGGCCATCACCGACCGGGCCAGCCTGTCGGGGATTGTGCGGGCTCATGCTGCTGCCAAGGAGGCGGGCATCAAGCTGATTGTCGGCGGAGTGGTCGAGCCGATCGATGCGGCCCCGCTGGTGCTGTGGGTTGCAACCGGTATCGGCTACGCCAACCTCTGCCGGCTGCTGACAGCCGGGCTGATGAAACCCGAGCCGCCACAGCAGTGGTATGAGGACCAGCCGGCGACCTGGCCTGGCGGTGACGATACCGGCTGCCGGCTGACCGCCGACGAGGTTGCCGCTCATGCTGAAGGGCTCCTGGCCGGGCTGCCACTGGCCCGGCTGCCCGCCACGGAAGAGGCGGCAGTTGCAGCCATTCAGACCTGGCAGGATCGGCTGGGCGACAGGCTCTATGGCCTGGCCGAGGTGGCCCGTGAAGGGGACGACAATGAGCGGTTGGAAACCTTTGCCAGGCTCAGCCGCCGCACCCGTCTACCGCTGGTGGCAGCCGGTGATGTCCGCTATCACGACCGCAGCCGACAGCCTCTGCATGATGCCCTGGCTGCGGTCCGTCACGGTGGCACGGTCGAGGCGGTGCGGGACCGGCTGCTGGCCAACGGCGAGCGGCATCTGCAGCCGCTCGACCAGATCGACGACCGCTTTGCCAGTCTGCCAGGGGCAGTGGCCCGCACGCTTGAGATCGCTGACCGCTGCCAATTTTCGCTCGCGGAACTCCGCTATGAATATCCCGATGCCAGCGTCCCGGCCGGCCGGACGCCCGGGAAGTATCTGGCCGAACTGAGTTGGAAGGGCGCCCGGAAGCGGTATCCCGACGGCGTGCCGCAGAAGGTGGCCGACCTGCTTGAGCATGAGCTGGCGCTCGTCACCGAGCTGGGCTACGAGGCCTACTTCCTCACGGTCTTTGACCTGGTGCGGTTCGCCCGCCGGCGGGGCATTCTCTGCCAGGGACGTGGGTCGGCGGCCAACTCGGCCATCTGTTACTGCCTGGGCATCACTTCGGTCGATCCCGCCCGGATGAGCGTGCTGTTTGAGCGGTTTGTCAGCCGGGAGCGGCAGGAGGCTCCCGACATCGATATCGACTTTGAGCATCACCGGCGTGAGGAGGTGCTGCAGTATCTCTATGACACCTATGGCCGCATGCGGGCGGCGATGACCGCTGAGGTGATCTGCTATCGGCTGCGATCGGCCGTTCGGGATCTGGCCAAGGTGCTCGGCTTTTCCCTCGACCGGGTTGAGCGGCTGGCCCGGGTGCTCGACGTGGGAGACACGCTTGAGCAACTGCCCGGCCGGCTGGCCGAGGCGGGGCTTGACCCTGCCAGCGAGGCCGGCAGCCGGCTGCTGACCCTGGCCGGACAGCTGGTCGGCTTCCCCCGGCATCTGGGCCAGCATGTCGGGGGCATGGTGATGACCCGGGGCGACCTTTGCGAACTGGTGCCGATTCAGCCGGCCAGCATGACGGGCCGAACCGTCATCCAGTGGGACAAGAACGACCTCGATGAACTCGGCATGCTGAAGGTGGACTGCCTGGCGCTCGGCATGCTGACGGCGATCCGGCGGGCCTTCGACCTGGTGGAACAGGCCGGTGGCCCCCGGCTGACACTGGCCACGGTGCCGGCTGAAGACCCGGCCGTCTATGAGATGGTGTCGCGGGCCGACACCGTCGGCGTGTTCCAGATCGAAAGCCGGGCCCAGCGGACCATGCTGCCCCGGCTGAAGCCGGCCTGTTTTTATGACCTGGTGATCGAGGTGGCGATTGTGCGGCCGGGGCCGATCCAGGGGGACATGGTTCACCCCTACCTGCGGCGGCGGCAGGGGGATGAGCCGGTGCACTATCCCAATCGGGCGATTCGTGAGGTGCTGGAGAAGACGCTCGGGGTGCCGCTGTTTCAGGAGCAGGCGATGCGGCTGGCAGTGGTGGCGGCTGGCTTCACTCCGGGTGAGGCCGATCAACTGCGGCGGGCGATGGGAGCCTGGCGACGACCCGGTGTGATTGACGAGTTTCACCGTCGGCTGGTCGAGGGGATGCTGGCCCGGGGGCTTTCGCGGACCTTCGCCGAGCAGGTCTTCCAGCAGCTGCGAGGCTTTGGCGAATATGGCTTTCCGGAGTCGCATGCCGCCAGCTTCGCCCTGCTGGTCTATGTTTCAGCCTGGCTGAAGCGGCACCATCCAGCCGCCTTCACGGCGGCGCTGCTCGGGAGCCAGCCGATGGGCTTCTATGCCCCGGCGCAGCTGGTGCGGGACGCACGGGACCATGGGGTGACCGTTCTACCGGTCTGCGTGCAGGCCAGTGACTGGCAGGCCACGCTGGAGGTCTGCCCGGAGGATGACGCGGCCGGTCCCCCCCAGCCGGCGATTCGACTGGGGCTTGAGCAGGTGCATGGGCTGGGCGAAGCGTCCGGCCGGCGGATAGTGCAGGTGCGGCGGGCCGGGCCGTTTGCCAGCGTCGATGATCTCTCGCGGCGGTGCCGGCTTGATCGCGACGAGCTGTTGCATCTGGCCCGTGCCGGAGCCCTGCAGAGCCTGGCCGCCGACCGGCGGCAGGCGGTCTGGCAGGCGCTGCAGCGGCAGCCTGAGCCGGGCAGCATGCCGCTGTTTGAAGCAACGGACGGTGGCCTGTTGGCAGCTGAACCCGATGCAGCAGCCGAGACCGGCCTGCCCGCCGCCACACCGCTGGAAGAGGTGATTGCCGACTATCGCACGGCAGGGCTGTCGCTGACGGCCCATCCGTTGCAGTTTGCCCGTCGCCAGCTGGCTCGAGGGGGCGTGGTGACAGCGGCTGTTGCTGCCGCCCTGCCTGAAGGCCGGCGGGTCAAAGTAGCCGGTGTGGTGCTTTCGCGGCAGCGGCCGGCCACCGCCAAGGGGACGATCTTCTTGTCGATCGAGGATGAGAGCGGAGTGGCCAACGTCGTGGTGCGGACGGCGGTCTGGCAGCGGTGTGGCCCGCAGGATCGGCGGGCGGCGGTACTGCTGGTGGAGGGCCGGGTGCAGCGGCGCGGGACAGTGGTGCATCTGCTGGCAACACGGCTGGCCGGCTGTCAGCCCCCGGCCGAGTCGTCTCTCGGCGCGGCCGGCCCCGAGCAATTGGTCGCCGGCCTGCCCCGGATGTCCCGTGATTTCTGCTGAGCAGCCGGTTTCAGCTGCCCGGGACTGTCACGCATTTCCCCCTGCGTGTTCTGTGATACGTTTGCAGCGACCTGCCACAGCACCTGACTCTGGATGCACTCTCGATCAGCATGCCACCAGCCACCAGCACACCCGTTGTCAGCACCGACCTGCCGCTTGGACCGGTCATCCGGGGCAAGGTACGTGACTGCTATCGGCTGGAAACCGCCGCTGGCCCGCGGCTGCTGATTATCAGCACCGACCGCATCAGCGCCTTCGACTGGGTGCTGCCGACCCCGATTCCCGACAAGGGCAAGGTGCTGACGGCGGTGTCGGCCTTCTGGTTCGACTGGCTTTCCCGACGTCCGGAGCCGGTGCCCCACCATCTGCTGACCACCGACGTCGATGCGATGGGCCTGCCCCCCGAAATCGACCGCGAGCCGTTACGGGGCCGGTCGATGCTGGTGACCGCCGCCGACGTGGTGCCGTTTGAATGCGTGGTGCGGGGCTGGCTGGCTGGCTCAGGCTTGAGTGAATACCAGCAGCAGGGCACCGTCTGCGGCCAACCGTTGCCGCCGGGAATTCCGCCGGGGGGGCGACTGGCCGAACCGATCTTCACCCCGGCCACCAAGGCGACCGAAGGACATGATGAGAATGTGCCGTTTGCCGCCCTGGAGGCCGCCCTCGGCCCCGCGGCAGAACTGCTCCGCAGCAGCAGTCTGGCGGTCTACACCGCTGCCGCTGCCTTTGCGGCTGAACGGGGGATTGTGCTGGCTGACACGAAATTTGAATGGGGGTATGACGCGGCGGGCCGGCTGCTGCTGGTCGACGAGGTGCTGACCCCCGACAGTTCCCGCTTCTGGCCGGCCGCAGCGACCGGTCAGGGCCGGGTTCCCGATTCGTTCGACAAGCAGTTCGTCCGCGACTGGCTGGCCGGCTGCCAGTGGGATCGGACCAGCCCGCCCCCCGCCCTGCCCCCCGAGATCGTGGCCCGTACCCGCGAGAAATACCTGGAGGTCTGCCTGCAGCTCACCGGTGGCCTGCCGGAAGGGGTTTCGGGCTGACCGGTCTGAACCGGCGGCCTGGCTGCCGGTGATTTGCGGCAGCCAGGCTCCGGTGATCCGGCCTATGGAGTGGTCGGCCAGCCGACTAGACTCCGGAGAGTGCTGCCGGCCGCTTGATCGGCTGGCTGCGCTGTGTCCCCCGCTTCTCCTCGAAACCTTTTTGTGAGCCTGTCCTGCCGATGTTGCGTTACTGGACTGCTGGTGAATCTCATGGCCCCGCACTCACGGCTCTGGTCGATGGCTTTCCGGCCGGGCTCACTGTCGATACCGACCTGATCGATGCCGAACTGCGGCGGCGGCAAGGGGGCTATGGCCGGGGGGGGCGGCAGCGGATCGAAACCGACACGGTGACGTTTCTGTCGGGGCTGTGGCAGGGGAAGACCCTGGGCAGTCCGCTGACCCTGCAGGTGATCAACCGTGACGCCAAACTCGAGCGAATGGAAGACATTGAGCGGCCGCGGCCTGGTCATGCCGACCTGCCGGGAGCGGTCAAGCACCTGGGCAGTGTGCGAGCCGTGCTTGAACGGGCGAGCGCCCGCGAGACGGCCGCCCGGGTGGCCGCCGGTGGCCTCGCCCGCCAGCTGCTTGCCGCCTTTGGTATCGAGGTGGCCGGTTGGGTGACCGAGCTGGGGGGCGTCGTTCTGGGGGATCGTGCCGGCAGTCTGCCTGAACTGCGACAGCAGCGAGATGAGAGCGCGATCTATTCGCTGCATCCCGAGCGGGACAGCGAGGTGACCGAGTTGATCGATCGCGTCGGCAAAGAGGGTGACACCCTCGGCGGCATCGTCGAGGTTCGAGTGGAGGGGCTGCCGATCGGCCTCGGCACCCACACCCAGTGGGACCGCAAGCTCGATGGCCAGCTGGCCCAGGCGGTGATGGCGGTTCAGGCGATCAAGGGGGTTGAGATTGGCATGGGCTTCGAGACGGCCCGCCGTCGCGGGTCAGAGGTGCATGACCCGATTCATTATGAGGCCGACAAACGGTCGGGGCCGACGCTCGGCTTTGCCCGCCCCACCAATAATGCCGGTGGTCTCGAGGCTGGGATCACCAACGGGCAGCCGCTGGTCGTCCGGGCGGCCATGAAGCCGATCAGTACCCTGAGAAAGCCACTGGCCTCGATCAACCTGGCGACCAAGCAGCCGGAGGATGCCGCCTATGAACGCAGCGATGTCTGTGCTGTCAGTGCCTGCAGCGTGATCATCGAAAATGTGGTGGCTTTCACCGTGGCGGCGGCTTTGGTCGATAAGTTCGGGGGCGACAGCGTGGAAGAGATGCAGGCCCGCTGGAATCTTTTCGGAGAACTGGCGGCGGCCCGCTGATTGCGGCCCGGGCACAGACCGGGTCGGAGGGAGTGAACAGGGATGTTCGTCGAACAGTCAGCAGCGCGGCTCTGGCGGGTCCGGCTTGGCTTTTTGCTGCTCTGTCTTGTTCCGGTGGCCGGGCTTGCAGCCTGGGCCCTCCACTGGCATTCGGTTGCCCACCGGCAGGAAACGGCCGCTGTCGCGACGCGACTCCTCGGCACCGAGGTGTCGTTTGAAAGCCTCAGCCATCCCCAACCCGGCACACTCCGGCTGGAGGGAGTCAGGCTGGCCGGCACATCGCTGGGGACGGTTGAGGTTGAAGCCATTCCCACAGAGGTGCGGCTGCGGCTCGATCGGTGTGACATCCAGCCCGGCTTCGTTCGCCAGCTTGCGACGCTGGCCAACCGCTGGCTGACCGAACCGGCACTGTTTCCCCGAAACAGTGTCATCGATATCACGGGCCTGTCGTGGACGACGGCGGCCGGTGAAGGGGAAGCGGTCTGGCCGTTGCGGGTGGAATGTGTCACGGCGGGCGGAGTTCGGGCGGTGCGAATTGTTTCGCCCACTCGGGCGGCCAATGAAATTCGGATTGTCCGAACGGTCGAGCCTACTGCGACGAGGAGCCAGAACCGCTGGGAGGTTCACGCGACTTTGACCGACCCATTGCCGGCGGCCGCCATCATCGCAGGCCTCGGGAAGTCGCCGTTGGCAGGCTGGCAGTTGGGGCCAGAGGCGGCTGTCACCGGAACGCTGCAGGCGGCGGCAACCAGTGATGGCTGGGCCGGGCAGGCGAGTGGTCGGGTGGCCGGTGTCGAGCTTGGTGCGGTGACTGCCAAGCTGCCGTATCAGGCCCGGGGGGCCGCGTCCATCGACGTCGCCAGTCTGATCTGGGCGGAGAGCCGGGTGTCAGCCGCGGATCTGCTGCTGGTCTCCCCGCGAGGAACGCTTGCCCACGATTGGCTGGACGGACTGATCAGCATCGTCGGCTGCCGGGCTGCCCCGGCGGCGGTTGAGCAGGGGGCCGCTGACACACGTGAATTTGAGCAACTTGCCCTGCGGCTCGAGGTCGATGGGAGTGGAGCCCGCCTGCGGGCCGAGCCTCAGCGGGCCGGCTGCCTGGTCGAATCGCAGGGGCTGCCGCTGGTCTTTGAGCCCCCGGCCGCGGTGACGCTCGACCGGCTGGCCTGGCTGCTTTCGGGGACCCGGGCCGCCGCGGTGCCCGGCACCCCGGTCTCGGCCTGGCTGCTTTCGGTGTTGCCGTTGCCGCAGCGGAGTCGCTGACAGACAGAGGTCCAGAGGTCGATGGCACCGGGGAGTTCCCCCAAACGAGTTGGCGACGGCCCTCCCGGCGTGGCCACGCTCGTTTCTTGACGCAGTTTTGACATTGTGGCGACCTGTCGCCAACGTCGCTGGCTGGGCAGCCTGGGTCGGAGAGCGACAATCAAAGTGTTCCGAATTCCAGCCCGGTTCCCGTCCGTCAGCCATCCGATGAGGTGACATAGATGACACCCAGCACGCTTGCTCCGCCGCCCGCGCCATCCCGTGGTGGCATCGATCTGGAAGCCGAGGACTGCCAGTTCGGCCGCTCTTCGGTGCATGAACCAGAGACCGGACAAGCCGCCGTCGGCGATGCAGGCGGTTCGGTCTCCGCCCACGAGCCTCGGGCTGACGGCATCGGTAAGGGGACAGAAGGAATCGACTGGCCCACCCTGATCTGGATCGGTGGCATTCACATTGCGGCACTGTTTGCGCCGCTCTATTTCAGTTGGTCCGGTCTGGCAATCTGCCTTGCCCTTTATTGGGTGACTGGCTGTCTCGGGGTCACGCTGGGCTACCACCGCCTGCTCACCCACGGCAGCTTCGTCACCTCGACCCCGATGCGATGGTTTTTCGCCTTCGTGGGCGGCATCTCCGGCGAAGGGTCGGCTGTTGTCTGGGTGGCCAACCACCGGAAGCATCATGCCTTCAGTGACCAGGAGGGAGACCCGCACAGCCCCCGTGACGGCGGGCTTTGGAGCCACATGCTCTGGCTCTTCCCGAAGCATTCGGCCGAGGAAGTGGCCGCCCATGTCAAACGGTGGGCGCCAGATCTTGCCCGGGATGCTGGCGTGATGTTCTTCCACCGCACCTTTCTGCTCTGGCACTTCCTGATCGGTGGTGGGCTGCTGGCGGCTGGCTGGGCTGCCTACGGCCGCGATGTCGGCATCTCCTGGCTGCTCTGGGGCCTGGCGGTGCGAATGGTGATCGTGTTCCACGTGACCTGGTTCGTGAACTCGGCGACACACATCTGGGGCTACAGGAACTACGAAACGACTGACGACTCCCGGAACCTCTGGTGGGTCGGCCTGCTGGCCTTCGGCGAAGGGTGGCACAACAATCACCATGCCTTCCAGCGGATGGCGGCCCACGGGCACAAATGGTGGGAGTTTGACATGACGTACTGGGTTATTTTGCTGCTGGAGCGGTTGGGGCTGGCCTGGAACGTCGTTCACACCCCGCACGGCGTCGGCCGTCGCGAGCGGTGAAACTGGTTGCCGGTTGCAAAAGACCCGCTGACCGGTAAGCTACCGGGTTCAGATTGAAAGATTGGATACCCACTGGTCGCCCGCGGAGGGCGAACGCACTGATGTCTTTGACCAAGGAACGCAAACAAGAGTTGATCGGCGCCCATCGGCGGGGGCAGGAAGACACGGGCTCTGCTGAAGTGCAGATTGCCCTGCTCACTGCCCGGATCACTCACCTGACTGAACACTTCAAGAAGCACGCCAAAGACTTTGCGAGCCGTCGCGGTTTGCTCATGATGGTGAGTCGGCGTCGGCGGCTGCTTGATTATCTGAAGCGGGTCGCGCCCCAGCGGTATCTCGACATCATCCGCAGCCTCGGGATTCGTAAGTGATCGGTGGTCGGCGGTGCTGTCCTCGTTCAGCAGGATATGCCACGGCGGCTTTCCATCACGCAGGTTTGCATCGGTTGCGAACCTGAGGGTGGGGGCGAGCCGCCAACGGCGAGCCTTCGCCCTGAAGACCCGGTCGGGTTCTGTCTTTCAATGTGGCGGCTGCCGCCACAAGCAGCCTTGCCCCGAGGGGCCGGGATTGCCAACCGGCGGGCCGATGGCTGATGATGCCACGAATCGGCGAGCCGGCGGAAGGAAGCATCACTGGAACTGAACAGGGCCGACCGGCCCGGAACATGCCGTGCCTGCGGGCACTGGAACAAAAAACTGTTGTTTTGAAGAAGGTTTGAAGGAAGGAAGCAAAGACTGTGAAGCATCGCGTTGAACGAAAAATTGGCCAGGAAACCCTCAGCATCGAGACCGGCCTGCTGGCCAAGCAGGCTGCCGGCAGTGTGCTGGTGTCCTATGGCGAGACAACCGTCCTGGTGGCCACTGCCACCGGCGCCCCCCGCGCCGGCATCGACTTTTTCCCGCTGACCTGTGACTACCGCGAGCGAACAGCAGCCGCTGGCAAGTTTCCGGGCGGATTCCTCAAGCGGGAGGGACGGCCGACCATGAAGGAAACCCTCACCAGCCGGCTGATCGACCGCCCGATCCGGCCGCTGTTTCCCGAGGGGTTCCACGATGAGGTGCAGGTCCAGGCCCAGACGCTCTCGAGCGATCGCCAAAACGATGCCGACGTGCTCGCCATGATCGGCGCCTCGGCCGCCCTGTCGGTCTCTCCCCTGCCCTTCGAGGGGCCGCTGGGCAGCGTTCGGTTGGGCCAGATCGACGGGCAGTTCGTCCCTTTCCCAACGCAGGATCAGCTCGAGGAGAGCGATCTCGATCTGGTTGTCTCAGGGAGCAAGACGGCGATCCTGATGATCGAGGGCTTCGCCCGCGAGATGCCCGAAGACAGGATGCTCGAAGCCCTGGAAGAGGCCCATCGCATCATCGTCACCATCTGCGAGATGCAGGACGAACTGGTGGCCAAGGCCGGCAAGCCCAAGAAGCAGTATGACCTGCCCGACTATGGCCCGCTCCGCGAGCGGCTCACCGCCGCCTATTACGCCGACCTCAAGGCGGCCAAGGCGACGCCGGGCAAGCTTGAGCGGGCCGAGGCGGTCAAGGCGGTCAAGGATCGGGCCAAGGCCGAGGTGCTGTCGGCCGATCCGGCTGCGGACGATGCGGTCAGTGAGGCAGACTTCTCGCACGTTTGGCACGCTCTGGAAGAGCAGGCTGTCCGCGAGCTGATTCTGGCCGGCACCCGGCCTGACGGCCGCGACGCCAAGTCGCTGCGGCCGATCGAATGTGCCGTCGATATCCTGCCGCGGGTGCATGGCTCGGCCCTGTTCCAGCGTGGCGAGACCCAGGCCCTGGTCACCATCACGCTCGGCACCGGCAAGGACGAGCAGCGGGTGGACGGCCTGATTGACGAGTACTCCAAGAAGTTCATGCTCGACTACTACTTTCCCTCGTACTCGGTGGGTGAAGTGCGGCCGATCCGTGGGCCGGGCCGGCGGGAAATCGGCCATGGGGCGCTCGCTGAGCGGAGCGTGAAGCCGGTGCTGCCCGACCCGGATGAGTTCCCCTACACCATCCGGGTTATCTCTGACATTCTGGAATCGAACGGCTCGAGTTCGATGGCGTCGGTCTGCGGGGCCACCCTGGGCCTGATGGCGGCCGGTGTGCCAATCACCAATCCGGTGGCGGGTATTTCGGTCGGCCTGGTGAAGCAGTCGGACGATGAGTGGACCCTGTTGACTGACATCATCGGCGACGAAGACCATTTCGGCGACATGGATTTCAAGATTTCCGGATCGCAAAACGGGATCACCGGCATCCAACTCGACCTGAAGATCAATGGCATCTCGCCGGCGATCATCAAGGCGACGCTCGCCCAGTCGCGGGAAGCCCGGCTGGAGATCTTGCGGACCATGCTGTCGGCCATCCGGCGGCCCCGCGAGGAGCCCTCGGCCTGGGCGCCACGGTTGATCCGGACCCACATCAACCCCGAGAAGATCGGCCTGCTGATCGGTCCCGGTGGGAAGACGATCCGGGCCATTCAGGAGTCGACCGGAGCCACCATCGAGGTGGAGGACGACGGCACCGTCACGGTTGCCAGCCACGACGCCGAGGGGGCTGCGGCCGCCCTGGCGAAGGTGGAGGCTTTGACTGCGTCGATTCAGATCGGCCGGATCTACGAAGGCCGCGTCACGAGCGTGAAGGACTTCGGCGCGTTTGTCGAACTGGTACCGGGCAAGGACGGCCTCTGCCATATCAGCGAGCTTTCCAACGAGTATGTCGGCAACGTCGGCGATGTCTGCCGGGTCGGCGACATGATGCGGGTGAAGGTCATCGCGGTCGATGAGCAGGACCGGGTGAAGCTGAGCCGGCGGGCCGCCATGGAGGAGGTTGCCGCCGAGCCGGAACCGGCCGCCGAATAGCCGAGCATGCCGAACATGGCTGACCCAGCGGTGCTCACCGATCGATCATCGACCGACAGCGACACCTACGCGGAACTTGTGAAGCTCGTCAGCGAGCTTGCCCACGAGATTCGTAACCCTCTGTCGAGCATCAGGCTCAACATGGAACTGCTGGCGGAAGACGTCGAGGCGATCACCGAGTCGGGATCGGCGAATCAGATGACCCGCCGGGCCAGGGCGAAAATCGACCTGGTCCGGCAGGAATGTGATCGGCTGCAGAAACTCCTCGACGATTTCCTCGACTTTTCCCGTCAGGAGGGGATCGACCCCGAGCCAGGCAATCTCAACACCGAGATCGACCAGCTGCTCGATTTTTTTCAGCCCCGTGCCGATGACGCCGGCGTCGAGCTGGTGCGGTACCTTGACCCGGAACTGCCGGCGGTGCGGATCGATCGGGAAACCTTCCGGTCGGCGATTCTCAACCTGTTGATCAATGCCACGCAGGCGATGGATGCCGGGGGCCAGCTGATGGTCCGCACCCGTTCGTCCGGTCTGGGCGTGATGATCGAGCTGATCGATACGGGGCCGGGCATGGAGCCGGCGACGCTCGCCCGGGTGTTTGAGGCCTTCTATTCAACCAAGCAGGGCGGCTCGGGGCTGGGACTGCCGACTGCCCGCAAGATCGTCGAGGCCCACGGAGGCACCATCGACGTGGACAGTGCCCCCGGCCGTGGCACCAAGGTGGCCATCTGGCTTCCGGCGCCCCCCCGACTTCCAACCGGTTCGGAGACCGGCTGATCAGCCCGGGCCGAGCCGAGCTGTTTCTTCCCGTGCAGGAGCAACAATGCCGTCATCCTCACCCGCAGCCGCCGCCACGAAGACGCCCCTCGAGGGGATGCCCCGGCCGGTCCGGGTGCTGGTTGTCGATAACGACATCGTCCATGCCCGGACCATGGGCGAGGGGCTCGACCGGCTCGGCTATGAAGTAGCCGTGGCCGGCGGGGGTAACGAGGGGGCGAAGCGACTGGCCGCCGAGCCGTTCGATGTCGTTGTCACCGACCTGATGATGAACGACATCGGGGGGCTTGAGATTCTGAAGGCGGCCAAGGAGGCCGCGGCGGAAACTGAGGTGATCGTGGTCACCGGTCACGGCACCATTCCGTCGGCAGTCGAGGCGATGCAGCAGGGCGCCTTCACCTACCTGCAGAAGCCGCTTGACCTGTCCCATCTGCGGACGGCGGTTGAGAAGGCTTCTGCCGGGATCCGGCTGCGGCTGCAGAACCTTGAGCTGAATCGGCGGCTGGATGAGCGGTTTGGGTTTGAGGGGGTGATCGGCTCAAGCCCGCAGATGCTCGGGGTCATCGAGCGGCTCAAGCGGATTGCCCCGACCGATGCGACCGTTTTGATCCAAGGGGCGACCGGCACAGGCAAGGAACTGGTTGCCCAGGCGATTCACCAGAACAGTCCCCGTAAGAAAAAACCGTTCGTCGCCCTCAACTGTGCCGCCCTCAGTGAGAACATTCTCGAGAGCGAACTCTTCGGCCATGTCAGAGGTGCCTTCACCGATGCCTCCTCGGACCGGGTCGGCAAGTTTGAGTATGCCGACGGCGGCACGCTGTTCCTCGACGAGGTCGGCGACATGCCGATGGCGACCCAGATCAAACTCCTGCGGGTGCTGGAGTCGAGTGAGATCACCCGGGTCGGGTCGAACCAGCCGGTGCGGGTGAATGTCCGAATTCTGTCGGCGACCAATCGCGATCTCGAAGAGGCCATCGCCGCCGGCAGCTTTCGGAGTGATCTCTACCATCGGCTCAAGGTGGTCACGATCCAGATTCCCAGCCTCCGGGAACGGGCTGCCGACATTCCGCTGCTGATTGAACATTTCGTCAAACAGTTCGCCAAGCGGCATCACAAGACGATCAAGGGGATGACCCGGGCAGCCCGCCTCAAGCTGGCCGGTTTTGCCTGGCCCGGCAACGTCCGGCAGCTGCGGAACGTCATCGAGAGCATGGTGGTGGTCGACTGCGACGAGACGCTCGACGCCGACGACCTGCCGCTGGAACTCGAGCCCGAGGTGGCCGCCACCGCAACGGCTGCCCCGCCGGCTGGCGGTGACGCCGGAATCGCCTCGTTGGTCGGCCGGCCACTCGAGGAGATCGAGCGGATCTTCATTGCCGAAACCCTCAAGCTGACCGGCGGCAACCGGGAACAGACCGCCGAGATGCTGGGCATCGGCGAGCGGACGCTTTATCGGAAGATCAAGGAATATCAGTTGTAGCGTGGACAAGGCTGCTGGTTGTAGCGTGGACAAGCCCTCCATGGCCTTGTCCACTTGACGTGACTGCGGGAAAGCCAGAGGTTTCCAGCAGTCACGGCATCGCCTCCTGCGATGCTGGTTTGACCGTGGACAAGCCTTCCATGGCCTTGTCCACTTGACGTGACTGCGGGAAGGGATGGGCAAATCGGCGTGGGAAGGATTCAGACACTACCGACTTCTGTCATCAACCGGATTGCCGCCGGCGAGGTGGTTGAACGGCCGGCGAGTGTCGTGAAAGAGCTGTTGGAGAATGCCCTCGATGCTGATCCTGGCCAGATCGACGTCACGATTGAACAGGGCGGAATTGCCCTCGTGCGGGTTGTCGATGACGGCTGCGGAATCGAGCCCGATGACCTGCCCCTGGCGGTCCAGCCGCACGCCACGAGCAAGCTTCGGGTGGCCGAAGACCTCGATCAGATTGCCACGCTCGGGTTCCGTGGTGAAGCCCTCGCCTCAATCGCCGAAGTCTCACGGCTGGTGATTCGCAGTCGGACAGCGACGGGAAGTGGAATTCGGCTGGAGGTGGACGGTGGTGTCAGCAGCGGGGTCGCCCCGGAGGGGTGCGGCCGCGGCACCAGCGTCGAGGTCCACCAGCTGTTCAGCAGGATTCCGGCTCGCCGGGCCTTCCTTCGGACACCGGCCACCGAATGGTCGCATGCGTCCGAGGCCTTCGTGCGGACGGCACTAACGCATCCCGGTATCGGCTTTTCGCTGACCCACAACCGCCGCGCGGTGCACCGGCTGATTGCCACCGATAGCTGGCGGCAACGGATCGCCGACCTATTCGGCCGGCAGCTTGCCGACCGGCTTCTGGAGGCGACCGAGACCGACGGGGATGTGACAGTGACCGCCCTCGTCGGCCGGCCGGAGGACGACCTGCCCAGCGGGCGGCTGCAGCACTTCTTCGTCGGTTGCCGACCGTTTCGGGATCGATCGATCCTGCATGCGGTGCAGGAGGGCTATCGTGGCCGGTTGCTGGCCGGCCGTCAGCCGATCGTCTTTCTGCGGCTCGACGTGCCACCCCTCGGCGTCGATGTCAATGTGCACCCCGCCAAAATGGAGGTGCGGTTCCGGGATCCCGGTCGGCTGCACCGGCTGGTGCTCGCGGTCATTCGCCGGGCTCTGCTGGGACTCGATGCGCCGACCGCCCTGAAACCCCCCGGGGCTCTGGCGGGCGAATCTGTTCCCTCCGAGGAGCCTGCTGCCACCGGCTTGGCAGCGGCTGAGGCGATCTGGCAGCGGCAACTGGCTGCCGATCGCGGACCGCCAGCGGCCGCTGGCGATGGTGCCCCGGAGCCCACGAATACCACAGCATCGGCAGTGGTTCCCACCCCGGCCTGGGAGCGGGATGAGGCCAGCCGACAGGGGCAGCTGCCGCTGACCGACGAACAGGGTGAAGCCACGGCGGGACCGGCCGAACGAGCCTTCCAGCTTCACGACCGGTACCTTGTCGTCGAGACTGCCGCGGGCATCGAGGTGATCGACCAACATGCCCTCCATGAACGGGTGCTGTACGAGCAGCTGCGGGACCGACTGGCCAGCGGCTCACTTGAGGTGCAGCCGCTCCTGATTCCTGAACGAGTCGACTTGTCGCCCGCGGCCTATGAACTCGTCGAGCGACATGCCGGGGTTCTGGCTGAGGCCGGGGTGCGGGTCGAGGCCTTCGGCGGCAGCACGGTGGTGGTCCAGTCAAAGCCGGCGTTGGTTGGCCGCACCCCGGCGGCGGCAATCATTGCAGAGCTGGTCGACCGGCTGGTGACGCTCGAGGCGGCCGGCGGAGACCACCAGGCGGTGGTCGAGGAGGTGCTTCACAGTCTCTCGTGCCGGGCCGCCGTCAAGGCGGGCGACCCCCTGGCGCAGCCGGAAGTCGATAGACTCGTGGCAGACCGGCACCGTTACCCGGGAGCCCGGCACTGCCCCCACGGACGGCCGACCTCCCTGCTGCTCTCACGGCGGGAACTCGACCGGCAGTTCCGCCGCACCTGACGCCGCCCGTCACGGACCGATTATGGAACCCTTTCGATGATTTGTGTCAGCATTGCCCGTGGCCGCCACCGATTTCTGCTGGCCGAGCTTCGTCATCTCGGTGCCCAGGGGGTCGGACTGGTCGAGTTACGGCTCGACTGCATCCAGAGCAACATTCAGCTCAAGCGGCTGCTGGCCGACCGGCCCTGTCCGGTGATTGCCACCTGCCGCCGCCGGTCGGACGGCGGGCACTGGGATCATTCCGAGGAAGAGCGGCTGACGATGCTGCGGACAGCAATCGCCGAGGGGGTGGACTATGTCGATCTCGAGGACGACATTGCCGCCACGGTTCCCCGCTTTGGGGCCACCCGGCGAATCATCAGTCACCACGACTTTCGGCGAACCCCCGACGATCTGGCCGGCCTGCACCGGTCGCTTGCCGCCCTCGATGCCGATGTCGTCAAGATTGCGACTCTGGCCACCCATCCCAACGACAACCTGCGGATGCTTGAACTGGTGCAGTCGAGCACCGTTCCAACCGTAGGCCTTTGCATGGGCGAGATCGGCACGCCGAGCCGGATCCTCGCCGGTCGGTTCGGGGCGGCCTTCACCTTTGCCCCGCTCAATCCTGAGAAGATTCTTGCCCCTGGCCAGATCGCCTGGGGAGAATTGAAGGATAGCTACCGCTATGAAGCCATCACGCCGGCGACAAAAATCTTCGGTGTGATCGCCGATCCGGTCGGCCACAGCCTGAGTCCGGCGATTCACAATGCCGCCTGCGCGGCAGCTGGAATCGATGCGGTCTACCTGCCTTTTCTGGTGCCAGCCGGGCATCTCCGGGATTTTCTCGCCGCCGCCGGCCGTTGGCCGCTGGCTGGCCTGAGTGTGACGATTCCCCATAAAGAGGCGGTACTCGGCCTGGTCTCTCACCGTGACACTCTGGTCGATGAAATTGGAGCCGCCAACACGCTCCGCTTCAAAGCAGGCGGAGGCGTCGAGTCGTTCAACACCGATGCGACCGCCGCCATTGAAGCCCTCCGGGATACGCTGGAGGAACAGGAAGGGAGCTTTGGGGGGCGGCTTGGGCTCAAAACGGCGCTGATTCTTGGGGCCGGAGGAGCGGCGCGGGCAATCGCCTGTGGTCTGCGGCGACAGGGGGTGGAGGTGACACTGGCGTCTCGCACGGCCGAACGGGCCCAGAAGCTGGCCAGTGCCGTCGGTGGCAAGGCGGTCGACTGGCCGGCCCGGCATCGCCTGCCCTACGACTGTATCATCAACGCCACGCCCGTGGGCATGCACCCGCATGTCAATGAAAGTCCGTTCGATGCCTCACAGCTGCGGCCGTACATGGTCGTCTTCGACACCGTGTACAACCCTGAGAACACGCTCCTGGTGAAAGAAGCGCGGGCGGCCGGCTGCCGCGTCATCACCGGTGTCGAGATGTTTGTCAGGCAGGCGGCTGAGCAGTTCAAGCTCTGGCATGGCCAGGAGCCCCCTGAGGGGGTCATGCGGGCAGCCCTCAAGCAGGCCACCTCCTCGGTCAGGATGGTCGAGTGAACACGCACGCCGTCGCGACTGCCGAGAGCGGCCAGGCCCTCCCGATCCTGGTCGGTTATCGCGCCACCGGGAAATCGACCCTGGCAGCCGATCTCGCCCGGCAGCTCGACTGCCGGTGGCTTGACGCCGACGATGCCTTTGAAGCCGCTTTTCGCTCAAGCATTGCCCGCTTCATTACTGACCGCGGCGAGCCTGCCTTCCGGGATGCCGAAACCGCCCTGCTTGGCGACCTGCTCGAGCAGCCCGATGCGGTGCTCTCGACGGGCGGCGGTGTTGTCCTCCGGCCGGAGAACCGTCGGCTGCTGAAACGGTCTGGCCGCCCGGTCGTTTGGCTGACCGCGCCGGCCGCAGCGATTCGCCGTCGGCTGGCTGCCGATCCGAGCACCAGCGGCCGCCGGCCGGCACTTGCCGGTGGTGACGTACTCGGTGAAGTTGAGCAGGCCCTTGCCCACCGCGAGCGGTTCTACCGTGAGGTGGCGAATGGCATCTTTGACACTGCGGCGGTGCAACGGGATGCCCTGGTGACGGCGGTCTGCCGCTGGCTTGCCGAATGGCGGCCGCTATCAGCCGGCGGGGAGGCAGAGCAATGAGTGGTGGCGCCGGCCCGATCGGTTTTGCGGTCGCCGCGGCTGCAGGCGGTGTCAGTGGGTTTCTGCTGAAGCGATTCGTCGGCTGGATGCTCGCAGAGCTCGATGCTGCAGTGGCTGCCGAGGAGGGCCAGCCTGTGCCTGTCGCTCAGCCGACCGGGCGGCTCTCGAACTGGCCGGTTGCGGTAGCCGTCCCGTTGGCCATCGGCCTCTGGTGGTGGGAGGTGACCAGTGCCGGCCTGTTGCCGGCCGCCCCGTCGGTCGAGGCGATGCAGCGGGTGGCCGGCCATCTGGTCTTTTTCTGGTTGCTCGCTGCGGCGGCCTGGGTCGATATTCGGCACCGGGTGATTCCCGACATCATTACCACTCCGGGGGTGGTCGCCGGACTCGTGGGCACCTGGCTGCTGCCATCCCTCCTGCTGCCAGTCCTGACGCTGATGCCACGAAGCTTCGCCGCCGCTGAAGCCTCAGCCGACCTGCTCACTGCCTGGGGCGGTCTGCGGGCGGGTGGTCCGCCGCTGTCTCCACTGGGGCCGGTGGTCGCCGTCGTGCTCTTCACGCTCTGGTGGGCAGTCTGCACGGCACCGTTTTTTCTCGCCGCAGAGCGGTCTGCTGCCGGCGGCATGGCGTGGCTGGGGAACTGGTTGCGGGAGCCACGCTCACTGCTGCTCGTGACCGGATTGCCGCTGCTGCTGCTGGCGGCCCGGGGCGGCGGGCTGCGGTTTGTGGCGGTCGAGAGCAGCCTGATCGGACTCGCGGTTTCAGCCGGGCTGGTCTGGCTGACCCGATCGGGGGCGTCACTTGCGCTTGGGAAAGAGGCGATGGGAATGGGGGACGTCACCCTGATGGCGATGGTGGGAGCCTGGCTCGGCTGGCAGCCGGCGGTGCTGACGTTTTTTCTGGCAACCTTCATCGGGCTCGGCCATGGCCTCTTTCAACTGCTGCGACACCGGGAGAATGAACTCCCCTACGGCCCCAGCCTCTGTCTGGCCGCCGTCATCGTCACGATCGCCTGGCGGCCGATCTGGCAGTTGACGGGGCCCTTCTTCGCCGATCCGCTCCAACTCGGGCTGGTGCTGGGGCTGGTCGTCGTGCTGACGGCGGTGACCCTGTTCATCTGGCAGCGGCTCCGCGGCTGACAACGCCGTGACGTCAGCGGGAATGCCCGGCTGCGGATCGGTGCCCGAGCTACGCCGGCTCTCAGGGCACGGGCACCCCTCCCGGAATATCGAGTCGGATTTAGATCCAGAACGGGTAGGCTCGGGGGTCGGCGAACGCTCGAGGAGCGTTGGGCGTATCTTCGCCCCGCGACGAGACTTTTGCCGCCCCCGAGCCGGTGGTACACGCAGGCCGAGCGCGGTCTAACCCGCATAAGTCGTGCCGAACAGGATTACTTTCCTGTTCA
Organism: uncultured Planctomycetaceae bacterium; assembly: GCA_937926325.1. Taxonomy (GTDB): domain Bacteria; phylum Planctomycetota; class Planctomycetia; order Pirellulales; family UBA1268; genus UBA1268. The sequence continues at coordinate 22,930 of CALAZQ010000257.1, forward strand.
TTTTGAGCAGAGTCGCCTGACGAGAGGCCGCCTCACCGGTCTTGCCCGGTTTCAACGCCCCCCCTATCCTCCTCGGGTCGTTCTGCACCGTTCCCAAGCCTCCTGCCAACTCGCATGAGCCGACTTCGGCTGCACACCGTGTCCGCGCTGTTCGCCGTGGCGTTCTTCGCCGGCTGTTCGCAGAACCTGCTGCGGCGGGAGACGCCACCCGCGGTGATCAGCCTCGAGCCACCACCGGGCGTGGCGGCTCCGGCCCATACCCTGCCGCAGCCACTGGCGAGCCTGCCCGAGCAGCCGTCCTATGCCAACCTCGATGGCCGCCAGTTGGAGGCGGCCCTGGCCCGCAGCCAGACAGAGAATCAGCTGATGCAAGAAGAGTTGGCCGCCGTTCGCGAACAACTGGCCAGCACGACCGCGCAGCTGGCGGCCAGCCGAACCGTGGCCCGTCCACCGGCGGCAACTGGTGGTGGTTCCGGGCCCGGCCCCGCGGCTGCCGGTGCGGCGGCGATGCGGTCGGCCATCAGCCAGCTCGCTGTCGGTGATCTGGCGGTTCGGCTCGACGGCTCGGTGGTCAGGATCGAAATTCCGGCCGATCGGCTCTTCGAGGACACGACAGCCAACCTGCTGCCGGCCGGTGTCGCCCTGTTGACCCAGCTGGCAACAGAGCTTGAGCGAGTCTTTCCCCGTCACTTTCTGGGGATCGAGGGGCACTTCGACTCCGAGCCGATTCGGGGGGAAGCCTGGGAGTCGGCCCACCAGCTCACCGCCGCTCAGGCTGCGGCAGTGTTTGATTTTCTGGCCTCCCGCACTCCGTTGGAAGAGGGCCAGATGTTTCTGGTTGCCCATGGTGCGAACCATCCCGTGGTGTCCAATGCCACCGCCGCCGGCCGCCAACGGAATCGCCGGGTCGAGTGCGTCGTCTATCCGGAGCAGGCTCCCTGAGCCAGGGGGCCGCTCTATTCGCCCGCCCCTTTTTCCAGCCGCCAGGCCCCGTAGACTCCGGGCATGCTCAGGATCATCGACTACGGCAGCGGGAACCTGCGAAGCGTCCAGAAAGCGGTCGAGCAGCAGGGCGTGGCGGCGGAGATCACGGCCGACCCCAACCTGGTGGCGGCGTCGAAACGGCTGGTGCTGCCGGGGGTGGGTGCCTTTGCCGATGCGATGCGGGCCCTCAGCGAGCGAGGCCTGGTCGAGCCGATCAGGCAGCACCTGGCCGCCGACCGGCCCTTTCTGGGCATCTGCATGGGGCTGCAACTGCTCTTTGAGACCGGCTGGGAGGGCGGCCGTCATGACGGGCTGGCGGTTCTCGCCGGCGACGTGGCCCGGTTTGAGCTGCCCGTTGACTACAAGGTGCCCCACATGGGCTGGAATGAGGTCCGCTGGCGTGCGGACACTCGTCTTGCTGCGGCTTTCCCGGGTGAGCGGCCCCCCTTCTTTTACTTTGTGCATTCGTACCACGTCCGTCCGGCAGACTCCGATGTGGTCGTTGCCGAAACCGATTACGGCCAGCCCTTCTGCTCGGCCGTGCAGCGGGGCCGCCTGCTGGCGACCCAGTTCCATCCTGAAAAAAGTCAGGCCTGCGGCATGCGGCTGCTGCGGTACTTTCTCAACGAGGTCTGAGCCGCAGCCAAGGAACCTTCACCATGGAACTCTGGCCGGCAATCGATCTCCGCGGGGGCTGCTGCGTCCGGCTGCAGCAGGGCGACTATGGTCGCGAAACGGTCTTTGGGGAAGATCCGGTCGAGACGGTCGGCCAGTTCACTGCCGCCGGCTGTCGGCGGCTGCACATCGTCGACCTCGAAGGGGCCAAGGACGGAGCTGCCATCCAACGCGACCTGATCGCCCGGATGGTGGCCGCCGCCGGGGTGCCCTGCCAGGTTGGCGGTGGAATTCGCTCGCCGGAAACGATTGCCGCCTATCTCGAGGCCGGGGTGACGCGACTGGTGATCGGCAGCGTGGCCATCGAGCAGCCTGAGCAATTCGCCGACTGGGCGCGGGCATTCCCGGGTCGGCTGGTGCTGGGGCTCGATGCCCGGGACGGGCGGGTCGCCTCGCGGGGCTGGCTGGAGACCAGTTCGCTCGAGGCGGTCGACCTGGCGCGGCGATCGGCCGACCTGCCGCTGGCGGCAATCGTCTACACCGACATCGCCCGGGACGGCATGCTGCAGGGACCGAACCTGCCCGCCCTTACCGCGATGATCGAGGCCTCCCCCCACCCTGTGGTCGCCTCCGGTGGTATCGCCGGAGCAGACGACCTGCGGGCCGTGGCCGCTACTGGCGCAGCTGGCTGCATCGTGGGCAGGGCCCTCTATGATGGGGGGCTGACGCTGGCGGCGGCCATCTCAGCTGCGGGCGAGTCACGCTGACCAGCCCGCCTGCATGCGGCCGCAGAGCTTGCCTCAGTTTCCAAGAGTTACGCAGCGGGTAGAACCCTGCTCGAAATTCGCGACAGCCCTCAACTTTGGCGACTGCAGGGGTCGAATGGAACCTCATCCGTCGCTCCGTGACCGGGGCATTCAGCCGGCAGGAACCCGCATCATGGCCTCTGATGTTCGTCTCAAGGAACAGCTGCCCGATCTGACGCAGCAGATCGTCGAAACCTATCGCGAGGTGCCGACGACCAACTATCTCGGCCACTGCCCGCTGCCCAACTATGAGTCGATCATCGCCGCCTGCGAAGACCTGAAGGAGATTCTCTATCCCGGCTACCGGCGGCGGGAAAATCTCCATTTCGGCAATGTCACCTACCATGTGGGGGATCTTGTCGACAGCCTCCACGACAAGCTCACCACGCAAATCGGCCGGGCGCTGCGGCATAGCCTGTCGGCCACCGAGGCGGCGGCCGCCGCCGGCCGGCCCGCTCCGGCGGTGCCTGAGGCGGTGCAGCACTGTGTTGAAGAGGCCGACTTTGAGGCGTTGGGACAGGCCAAGGCGATTGAATTTCTGGAGCAGATTCCCGACCTGCGGCGAATCCTTGCCACCGACGTGCAGGCGGCCTACGACGGTGATCCGGCGGTGCGAACCCTCGACGAGGTGATCTTCTGTTATCCGGGGCTCGAGGCGGTGACGATCCACCGGCTCGCCCATCTGCTGCACCGGCTGTCGGTGCCGCTGATTCCGCGGATGATGGCTGAATGGGCCCACGCCCGCACCGGCATCGACATCCACCCGGGGGCGACGATCGGTGATCACTTTTTTATCGACCACGGCACCGGGGTGGTCATTGGCGAGACCTGTGAGATCGGCAGTCACGTCAAGCTCTACCAAGGGGTGACCCTCGGGGCGGTCTCGTTCCCGACCGATGCCGAGGGCCAACTGGTCCGGGGAAGCAAGCGGCATCCCACCATCGAGGATCGGGTCGTGATCTATGCCAATGCCACGATCCTCGGTGGGGCGACGCGAATCGGCCACGACTCGGTCATCGGCAGTAACGTCTGGCTGACCCGTACGGTCGAGCCGCACACGACGGTGGTGCTGGAAAAGCCGAAGCTCCGCATGCGGGGTGAGGCCCCCACGCCCGAGTCGGACTATCAGATTTAGATCAGCCGCGTCGCTCGGCGGCCCGGAGTTTCGCCCGGGCGACGGTCTCAGCTGCCATCCGGGTCGCGATTGCTTCGTCACCGGTGGCGGTCTCTGATCGGAGCGTCTCCAAATCAGCCCGGGCCGCCGCCGGATCGAGCGAGGAGGAGTCGACCGCCTGCTGGGTGATCACCGTGACGGCGTCACCTGAGACCTCGGCAAAGCCGCCCTCCACGAAGGTTCGGACCGTCGTGTCAGCACCCGAACGGCCTTCCACGCCCGCCATCCGCACCACTCCTGAACCGAGCCGGCCGATGAAGGGCGTGTGGCCCACCGCCACCCCGCGGCTGCCGTCATCAAGCGGCAGCGACACACTGGCGGCGTGGACGTCGAGAACGGTCTTTTCGGGCGTGACAATCACACACCGCAACAGGCGTTTGGAGGTCTGGTCGGCCATGGCTTTTGCTCAACGTTTGGGATGCTTGGGATGCCGCGGGATCTTTCAGCCTTTGGCCGCCATCTTCTTGGCCTGTTCTTCGGCCTGCTCGATCGGACCGACATACATGAAGGCCTGCTCGGGCAGATGGTCCCACTTGCCGTCGGCGATCTCCTCGAAGGAACGGATCGTGTCTTCCAGGCTGGTGATCTCACCCGGCTTGCCGGTGAAGACCTCTGCCACGAGGAACGGCTGTGACAGGAACCGCTCCATCCGGCGGGCCCGATGGACGATCAATTTGTCTTCTTCGGAAAGTTCATCGACCCCGAGAATCGCGATGATGTCCTGAAGCTCCCGGTACCGCTGCAGGGTCCGCTGCACCCGGCGGGCGACGTCGTAATGCCGGTCCCCGACGTACTGCGGATCGAGAATCCGGCTGGAACTGGCCAGCGGATCGACTGCCGGGTAGATGCCTTTTTCGGAGATCGATCGCTCCAGGTAGATGAAAGCGTCGAGGTTGCCGAAGGCTGTTGCCGGGGCCGGGTCGGTCGGGTCGTCAGCCGGCACGTAGACCGCCTGGACCGAGGTGATCGCCCCCTTGTCGGTCGAGGTGATCCGCTCCTGCAGCGCCCCCATCTCGGTGGCCAGAGTGGGCTGGTAGCCGACGGCACTCGGCATTCGGCCCAACAGGGCGCTGACTTCACTGCCGGCCTGCGAGAACCGGAAAATGTTATCGACGAACAGCAGCGTGTCGGCCCCGGTGGTGTCGCGGAAAAACTCGGCCATGGTCAGGGCCGAGAGGGCGACCCGCAGACGGGCACCGGGTGGCTCGTTCATCTGACCGAAGACCATGCAGGTCTGCTCGATCACGTTGCGGCCGGTGTCACCGATTTTGGCCTCCTGCATTTCGAGCCAGAGGTCGGTCCCTTCACGGGTTCGTTCACCGACACCGGCGAAGACCGAGTAGCCACCATGGGCACTGGCGATCCGCGCGATCAGCTCAGTCAGGATGACCGTCTTGCCGAGGCCGGCACCACCGAACAGCCCAGCCTTGCCGCCGCGGACGAAGGGGGTGAGCAGGTCGATGACCTTGATGCCGGTCTCGAACAGTTCTGTCTTGGTCGAGAGCTCAGAAACGGGCGGTGCCTCGCGGTGAATCGACCACCGCTCCTCCGTTTCCACCGGGCCGCGGTTGTCGATCGGTTCGCCGAGCATGTTGAACACCCGGCCGAGGGTGGCCGTGCCGACCGGCACCTTCACCGGCCCGCCGGTGTCGATGACATCCTGGCCCCGCACCAGGCCGTCGGTCGAACCGAGGGCGACGCACCGTACCTTGCCGCCGCCGAGCTGCTGCTGCACCTCGCCCACGAGGTGAATCGCCACCCCCTTCTGCTCGCTGTCGATCCGTACCGCGTTGTAGATGGCGGGGATGTTCGACTCGGGGAATTCCACATCGAAGGTCGAGCCGATCACCTGGGTGACCTTGCCGACATTCACGTCCTGGGCGGGTGCTGTTGCCATGATCAAAAGAGCCTGAGGGAAAAGGTGAGTGGGGTGAGGGGATTACTTCTTCAGGGCCTCGACGCCGCCGAGAATTTCCATGATCTCGCCGGTGATCTGGGTCTGTCGGGCCCGGTTGAACTGGCTGGAAAGGTGGCGGATCAGTCCGGTGGCGTTTTCGGTCGCCCCCTTCAT
>CALAZQ010000258.1 GCA_937926325.1 uncultured Planctomycetaceae bacterium
GACTCCTGCACGCCCGGGGTCGTCGATTCAACGATGCTCATGGGTTACCTCACGGGTAAAGGTGGGCCAGTCGGTCCACTTGCTCAGTTCATTCCGGCGGCAGAAAAACACCACCGCTTTTCACAATTTTCTTACCGTTCGTTCTTCGCCAACTGGTTGGGTTGAGCGGCCGCGAAAGCCGCGACCGCCCCTTCGGCATCAACAGGTTGGGTTGCTTCTTGCTCGGCGTACTTCCGCTCCAGCCACCGATCAAAGGCTTCGCGAGGCTCGAAGGTGACACGGCCCTTCATTTTGTAATGGCCCCAGCCGCAGAGTTCCGCACAGACGATATCAAACACGCCCTCCTCACGGGCTTTGAACCAGACAGGAATCTTCATGCCAGGCACCGCGTCCTGCTTGATCCTCACGTTCGGGAGAAAAAAGCTATGGAGCACGTCCATGCTTTTCAACTGAATCAGCACATCCTCATCGATCGGCAGGTGCAGATCATTCACCAGGTGCAGGTCATCCGGTGTTCCCAACATGCCATCGCGACCCGGATAACGGAGTCGCCACTCAAACTGGCGACCAATGACTTCAACCGTGGGTGACATGTTCGGCCGACGCATCTTCACATCAGCCCAGGTGTTCATCTGATAGATTGCGAGGAACAGAAGAGTGGCCGCGGGAATGATCGTCCAGATGACCTCCAGCGTGTGGCTTCCATGGACATACCGCACCGGTCCGTTCTGTTTGGTTTCGTCGTATTTCCAGATGAACCAAAACAGCACCAACTCGGTCGCTATGAAGACGACGCCCGTCAGCGCAAGAATAAAGTAGAAAAGGCCGTCAACGGCCGCACCGTGCTCAGACACATCCCGCGGCAACCAGATGTCGTAAGCCGGTCCTACAATAAACGTGGCGACTCCGAGAATTGGCACGGAAAGAAAAAGCAGACTCCAAAAGACAGCCGCAAAACGTTTCATCGATCAGTCTCCAAATGTTCCCGCGAGGAATCTTGAGTTCGCTGCAATCTTCCGGACCAAACCTCTGTCCCAGAACCCTACAGTCTGTCGCGTGCCATCATCGGTCGGTCAACACCCAACGTACCGTTGAAGTCGTACGGCAGTGAACGAATGTAGTTGACGATGTGCCAGATATCTTCCGGTGGTACCGTGCCCTTGGCCGCAGGCATTGGTGCGCCGTTGATTCCGGCATGGATCCGGTAGTAGAGGTCGAGTGGACGCATTCCACCGCGATAGACGCCCTCCCGCAGATTTCGCGGCCGGATCGTCCGCGGTGGGAGAGCATTCCCGTCGAGTACCCGCTGATACCGGTCAAGCCACGCAAGCTCAGCCCGATGCTCCGCTGCCTCGTCAGCATCCATGTTCCAGGTCGAGGTTTCTCCAGCCTGCTCAAGACTGCCTTCAACCGTTTTATAAGCCTGCACGACGACCTTGTTCCAGTCGTCGTAGTCGTTGACCTGGCCGTCACCAAGGCCGGTGACCCCGTGACATTTCACACAGTTCGCCTTGTTGCCGTAAAACAATTCCTTTCCCTTGGCAATCGACGCCGCCATATCGATGTCAGCAGGCATCTCCGGGACGTCAATCAAGGCGTCCTCAGCTGCCTGCCACGACTCTGCCACCGGCATCACAATCTCATCGATCAGAAAGTCGCGATCCTCGGGAAGTTTGCCCTGGTCTTCGTCGTCCAACTCGAAAAACGCCCGCATCAGGGCCAGCTCCACCTCGCCCCGCATGCTCAAGTACTTCACATATTCGGCCAACGACTCGATCTTTGCGTCACTCAATAGTGCGAACGATGGCATCGAACTGCCTGCCAGGCCATTGCGAAGCACCATCACCAGATCGGCGTGGGTCGGCTTGTCCGCCCGCTCGGTACTTTTGAACTTAAAGACTCCGGGACGGTAATCCCGGGGATAGGGGTTAAGAAAGGCGGCGGTCGGCCCCATCCCATCACCGGTTACCCCATGGCAGTGGGCACAATGCTCGCGATAGAGCCCGTTCTTGCGGCCGACGATGTCACTTCTGACGGGCCCGGCCGCCAGTTTCAATTTTGCCTCATCAAGGCCACATTCCGCAGGAGCGAACGGTTCATCTGGAGTCCCAAACAGGGCCGCCAATATGTTCGCGACCTGCTGTTCCTGCTCGGGCTTGAGCTGCTGCTTCGCCGACTCAACCAGATTCAACCGATAGGAGGCTGCTGCGGTCTGCCCACAGCCCGTGCCCAGCAACGGGAGCATCAGGGAGGCCAATACGCCGGCCCACCAACCAGTCGTCGCCGGCCTGCAGTCGCGACCGTGACTCGGCCCGCGGAGACCAGTCATCTGGCCCGTTGTCCGTAACAAACGCCGGCTGTCGCCTGTTTCCCCTTCGCCAGCGTCAGAAAACGCCCGGGTTTTGCCAGGACGACTCCGGCCACAACCCGCACGGGCAAAATCTTCCCACAGTTTGCTAGGCCGCGTGCACGTGCCCGACTCTACGGAGAGCGTATTCACAGTCAAATACTCCATCTCAAAATCCTCCACTACCAATTGAATGATAGCAGTGACCCGACTCAGCGGTGAGCGGTGAACGGACAAACCGTCATCCCATCACCCCCGAATTGCGTCGGCTGACACTTCCAAGACGCCCAGATCCTTCACCTCATTCTCTTTCAACTCGATTCGAAATCGCCCTTTGGCATTCCACTTCAATTCGGGTCGCTCGAGACTGACCGCACCGCTTCGGCCGGTTGATCGCTCGTGCCAGACCTGGAATTCGAGCGGTTCACCCGCTGGAAGGTCGGGGATCGTGAAGCTGCCATCCGCTGCCGTGACGGCCACGTACCCATCCTCACGGAAGACGGCATACGCCTTCATCCACGGATGAATGTTGCAGGTGACGGTGACAGGCAAACCCGTCTCCCGGCCCGGTGTGAAAATGGTGGAGTCACCCGCCGGGATCAACTGGTTGAAACTCGCGCCGGCAATATTGGTGTTGTGGCCAATCGGATCGCTGTTTTTCACGTCGACCGGTTGGCCCACCCTCCCCGCGAAAACCGGCGTGAGGAACTCGCAGTTCTTCTGGTCAAAGACCAAGGGGTCGGTGGAAACCTCGTTCTTCACCCGGCTGGAATTCCGCAGGAAGAGCACGACATTTGCCAGACCCTTCGTCGATTCATCGACAATCAGGCTGCGATCGTACAATTTCATTCCGTCCTTCGAGCAGACCTGGGTGTCCTTGTCGACGACAAGTGCCTTGGCTGCGCCCGGGGTGCCAACAAACACAAACCGGCCTTTGAGAGTCGCCCACCCGGTGCCCTGCGGTGACTCCTCCTTGGCGTCACCCCCCTCTGTGGCAGATGACAGTTTCTCCCTCAACGCCCGGGCTACTTCGTAGTCAGGCGCTGGTCCGGCAACCATGCCGGTACCACACCCCGAAGCGACGAACGCTACGACAAGGCTGCCGGCGACACTCAGCCGCCGGCCTCGCCGCCACGCCGTGTCGGCTGAACCAAAACCAATAACTCCGGAGCAGATCCGCTGCATGGTAGGGAATTCTTTCGCGACCGAGATCCTCTGACGTGTCATTGAAAGACCTTCCCGGCGATCACGATGTCACCGAGGTCAGTTCCACCCGACTTGACCGTCAAGTCGATCCGTCCTCGTTTCGCCTTCGTCTTCTTGCCGTCCAACGTGAAGGCGTCGAGATATCCTCCTTTTTCATGCCAGAGCTGGAACTCGAGTTCCTCACCAACCGGCAGATTCTCGATTTCAAAGCTGCCGTCAGCTGCTGAAACCGCCCCATAGGGATTCGGACGAATAACCAGATAAGCCTTCATCCACGGATGGATATTGCAGGTGACGGTTGCTGGAATCGCTTCGTCTCGACCAAAAACGACATCGGTTGAACCATTGCTCGGGATCAGGCTGTTGCTCGGAGCATTCTTCATCGTGGCGATGTTGCTGTTGTGACCGACCGGATCTGAGTTTTTGATGGTGAGGGTCTGTCCCGTCTGAACGAATCCGATGTGCGGTTCAAACCGACAATCTTTGTTGTCGAGTAGCATCGCATCAGCCTTTGAGCCATCCTCGAGGTCAGGGTGGACGGAAACCTTCTTGGACCGCACGAAGATCACCACATTAGCCAGGCCCTTCCCGTCCGAAACCACCAACTCTTCATTGACAAGCTTGTACTTTCCGCAGACCGCCACATCTTTATCAGCGGTGATGGTCGCCGGCTCAGGAGCATCACCGTCAAAGACGAACCTGCCCTTGAGCGAGGCCCACTCGGCAGCCGACGACGCACTGGAGACGGCTGTGGCGAGCAGCACGGCCACGAACATCAACAGAAGGTGTTGACGGACGGTGGGAATGGTGGACATGACAAGATCCTTTCGTTCGAACTCAGGTTTACCAAACTCAATCTTTGCCGAATCAGCCGGACGAACCCACGGATGCCAGCTTGTCGGAAGTGCCTTGAATGGTCGCTGCCCGATCCTCCAAATCCGCCTCAGGACGATCAGGAACGGCCGGATCTGAGGCTACCTCATCGACAGTCGTGTCAACTTGTTGGTCGACTCGGTCGTCCTGCTGGTCGAGTCGGTCCTCGTCAGCTGCGGCCTTGTCGGCAGCCGGCGCAGCTGCCGGCAGATATGCCTCGAGCGTGAACTTCTGCTTGACGAACTCATCGAAGTGCATGAGCAAATCCGTAAGGGCGGCCACCTGCTGCTCACTATCTCCGGCATACAGATCCTGGCTGACAGGTTTGTCGTGCGGGATATTGACCGGCATGCCGGTATACGGCAGGAACCGCTTGGGATTCGCAATCCAGTCGTGCACATAATCCGGACGCAGCCGTTCGTAGACCACGCCCAGCTGGGGCGCAAGTGCCTTCGGATTTCCGGGTGGGGAGTAGTCCCCGACCAGATGGCACTTCACACAGTAATTGTTGTTGGTCACGATCTTCATCGCACCGTCGAGGTGGCCCGGATAGACAGCCTCGGCAGTGGCCAGCGAAGACTCATCAAGCCGCGGATCATAAACATACGGAAACGCAGCGCCATCGACGGCGGCAAAGTAATCCACCAAGGCCGCCGCATGCTTCGACTGTAGGTTGAACTTTGGCATCCGGAGAACGGCCGCGGGCCGTATGGTCTGGGGATTAAGCAAAAACTTGTGAAGCCAAGCCGATTGCACCTTATTGCCTTCACCGACGAGCGGCGGAGGGAGCCAGCCCCAAGCGTCGCTGGGCTTGACGTTCGGATTAATCTCCAACTCGTCCTCTATCACGACGGGAAAGAGCAGTCGGGCAAGATCACCCCCCTTGGCTGGATAGTGCGTGCCAGACTCGATGGCTCGCTGTGGAACAAGCACGTTTGGCCCCCCCACAAGACGCGGCTCACCGTCGACCAACGCGTCCTGCCAGAGCATGACCTGACGGTGGAAGACCACGTCCTCTTCGTCCGGTTCAACCGGAATTCCGTCTTCATCGACGAGCGTCGGAAGCCCGGTCTCCGGGTCGAGCACCGGCATCCCAACAAGCGTCGCGTGCCGACGACCGGTATTGTCGGTTTCCAGCGAGTCCTCAACCTGTTGAGGCGTAAAGTGCCCCCTCAGGAACGGATAGTCATTGAAAGCCGGCGGAAAGCCCATTGAGTCGGGCTCGTAAGCGAGGTCCCAGCGGTCCATCTCAAGCGTGTGGCAGCCGCCGCAGTTGAACCGCTCAGACACAACCAAACCATCCAAGCGAGCCTGCTCTCTCGGCCCGGGCGTATGCACGAATTCGGGCGCCGGTGGCTCGGCCACGAGCCCGAGCACGAACGTCATCACCGCTTCGCGCTGTTCAGCGTTGAACGGAAACTGCGGCATGCGATACCGCTCGTTGTAGGACTTGTTCTCAGCCTTCTTGTAGTCGTAACTACGAGGCTGTCGAAGTTTCTGCCAGAGGAAGCCCTCACGTTCGTGGGCGAGTATCTTCTCGAGGAAAAAGCCGGTGTCGGGATCGACGCTTTCCGGAGAAACATGCTCTGCGTCATGCTTGACCGCATAGGCCAGGTCGGTCCCCAGCAACGGATCGACCGGCTGCTCTGGAGATTGCGGGGCATGCTCAGCCTCGTGGTGCTGGTCATTGCCAGTGCCATGGCCCGAGGCGCCGTGCCCTGCGTCGTGAGCCAACTGGTGCATCACAAAGTGCGAAATCTGCTCGAACGCTATCCTCGAAGGATCCTTCCGTCCCCAGTCGGCGAGCGCAGCACCCGCGGGCTTCGCATCTTCAAACCCTGGGATGTCATGGCAGGAGTAACAAGCAAGCTTGCCGATCGTTTTCTTCCCGACGTAGGTCAGCAGCACCTCGTCACGTTCCGCCGCACCGAGGCCGACAAACATCTGCTCATCACCTCGGATACGGTCGTCCTCCGGAAGTCCGTCACGGAGTACATCAGCGGCCTTCGCTGACGGAAAGCGACTTTCAAGGTAAAGCAGGGCGAGCTCTTCCAACGCCGTCCGTTCCTCTGCTGTCATCGTCAGCGCAGGAACGCCTTCTGGCGACCACCCTTCTGTCGACTGCATCAAGTAGGCAGTCGCATCCGCCGCCGGGTCACTGACAGAGCCGTCTGGGAGTTCGACCGGCTCAAGCAGCACATTTGGCATGATGGTTCGTGGGTGGTAAGCGGCGGGGTTCCGCAGCCAGCTGTAGAGCCAACGCTTACCGTCTGGGTGCGACGCCGCTTTAGCCCCTATTCGGGAAAGGTCAGGGCCATGGTTACTCTGCGCCTTCGGGAAGTCAGCGTGCTGGTGGCAAGCCAGGCAGCCCCGCACCTCCACCACCTTCTTCCCTCGCTCCACGTCGGGAGTCGCCGTAATTCCGGCGTACTCGGGGATGTACTCAAAGGGCTGACTGCTGCTGGTCAGGTAGGCGATCATCGATCGAATTTCGAGCGGCTCATACCGCTGCGACTCTTCCAGACCTGCGCCCTCCAGATGCTCCCAGAGCCCAAAGAACCTCGGCATCTTGGTGGTCGGACGGAAATCCATCGGATTGCGAAGCCAAGCATACAGCCAGTCGAACCCAACCTTGCTGGCGACGTGCCGCAGGCTCGGGCCGACCTTCGGATACTGACCCGGCGTTTCGGGGGTCTTCAGAAGCGGGGCAAGCACATGCGTGCGGTCACTCAGCACGGCCTCATCGCCGCGGTTTGCATCGGCCTGGATCGCCTCGTAGAGACGTCGCCGCGCATCCGTTCCGTCGGGGCTGCTGACGACATCACCGACCCATTGCCGGAACGTCGCCCCCATCTCACCAACACCAGGATCGACAGATACTGCCTGGGCAACCTCATGATAATTAGGCTCCAGCCGCAGATCGGGCCCAATCCGCTGGTCCGGCCCGGACCAGCCATTGATCTCATGGCAGCCGTAACAGCCATATTGCCGGATCAGGTGATAGCCCTCGACAAGCTTAGGAGCCGGTGGCTCCGGAAATCGCGGGCTTGGCTCGAGATCAACCACCTGGTGATGGCACTTGAGGCAGCTTGACTCCTCAAACCGCTGGGGCAGCATCGGGAAAATCCAATGGTGGTTGTTGAACCAGCCATAATCATCATGCCATACATGCGACTGCTTGGGCGTGTTCGGCGTATGCGAGGCCCACTTAAAGCTTGTCGCACTCCCCTGCCCCTGGTGGCAGATGGTGCAGCCAAATGTTTTCATCGGGTGGGGGCTTGAATCACCGACGAAAAGATCGAGCCGCGGATGCGTTGAGTAAGGTTGAGGCACACCCCGTTGGAGTTCCAATCGCAGCGGGGTTCCCCAGGCGACGTTCTCAACCAGTCCGGCGACGGCAACCTCACGAACCGGAGTCCGGCCGCCTCCGATCGCCGTGATCACATCCCCGCTCTGCAGCCCGGCAATCGCTGCTGGCGACTCGGGCAACACCACGCTTACCGTCGGATCGGCAGCGTTGAACAGACCTTGTTCGGCAAGCTGAAAGCCATAAAGCATTTCAAGCTGTTCAGCCTCAGTCAGGTTGTCACTCGGCGGCTCATCGGGCGTTGCCAACACTACCTCGACGGAACCCGCCTGCGGATACGCCGGCTCAGTCGGCTGCCCCGGCACCGCCTTGGTCATTCCCTGGTGGCACGTCGTGCAGCGATCAAATCGAGCCACATCACGGAAGTTATTGTTGAGTGTCAGCTTCGGCAACCAGATCTGATCGACGCGAAGCGGGCCATTGAAGGCATCGAGCACCGGCAGTTCGAGTACGGTTTTGCCAAAATTCGGTGAACGATCGCTTACCACCTTCCGCAGCAATGAAAGAGACTGCCGGTGGTCCGCCAGATTTTTAGCTGCCAAGTCCTCTGGTTCGGTAATTTTCCCGAGCGTTCCGTTGAGCGACTTGCGGTGGGTATTAGCCCGCTGAAATGCCTGCGTCGCCTCTGCCACCTCGGCACGCTTGGCATCTGCCAAGTCGAGCAGTTCCCGCTGGCGATCCGCCGGCGCCTCGTCAGCAATTGCCAACTCATAGTCAGCCCGTCGCTTGTCCAACTCAGCCTTGCGGAGCTTCAGCGTGCCCGCCAGTTGGTTCTCGCGAAACTCAGCCCGATCAACAATATCCTGCAGCCGCTGCAACAAATCTCCACGGAGGACAAACCGCTCGTCGTCGTCGGCCTCCTCACGAAGGCGTGCGACGTCCTCCCGGACGGCCGCCGCCGCCTGGGCATCTTCCGGAACAGCCTCGGCCTCAGCGAGGAAGGCACCGATCAACTCCGGATCGAGATCGGCTCGTCGGATCGCCGCGAGGGCAGTCTCCAGTTCCGCTGTCTTCTCAGCAAACGCCCGGGTGTCTTCAGCATCGACTCGAGCCGCTGCTGTCCACGTCTCGAGTGCCCGAAAAGTTCTCTGGTATTTCTTCCAGGGGCGGTTGTGATCGACCGTGAGCATGATCACGGTCGCCAACAAAAGGATCAGGGCCACCACGCCAAAAACAACGTGGAGGATCTTCATGTCGCGCCAGGTCTGTTCAGTGGCAGGCATCGGAAAAGCTCGCGCAGGACAGGGTCAGGAGGTTTTGAACGAAAAGCCGGTCAGAAGTTCAGGGAAAACTCGGGAATGCTGATGATGTATTTCAGGTTCAGCGTCCATCGAAGGATCATTTTGAGCGGCAACGTCAGCATCAGCAGCATGAGGTTCGCCATCACCATGTAGCGAATGAACCCCATTTTGGCATAAAAGCCGCGAAAAACCGTGATGGCAAGCAGCGGTGGCAACAGCACGAGGTAAGCCCCCATGACCATCAGCCCGGGCGCCTCGCGGAGCAGAATGTAGCCAATCTGGACCAGCAACCCGGCATCCTGCGGCGCCCGGGGCAGGGGCTGATTAAGCCACTGCACCCAGAACATCTGCGGGAGGTCGACATTATTGAGCACCTCCACCTTGTACGGCGTCCAGTACTCGAAGGGACCAAAGAAATTCCAGTTCGGCCCTCGCAGGAACGTGCCAAGGATGATCAGCGTAATCCAAAGTTCAAAGAACCCGAACTGCCAAACGAGATAACTGAACTTTCGCTCTTCGATCGAATAATAGCCATTTCCACTCTTGTTGAAATCGAGATACGGCATGGCCATCAGGCCGAAAACAACGAGGCTCGGGAGCACAACCCCGGCGTACCAGGGGTC
Organism: uncultured Planctomycetaceae bacterium; assembly: GCA_937926325.1. GTDB lineage: Bacteria > Planctomycetota > Planctomycetia > Pirellulales > UBA1268 > UBA1268. The sequence goes on from CALAZQ010000258.1 coordinate 9,658, forward strand.
GAAATAGACGAGCATTTCTTGAAGGCCGAGGAAATACCACGGCGCCTTCGAGGGATTCGGCGTCTTCACACTCGACGCTGGTTCTTCCAGTGGGGCTGGCAGAAAAATAGCCCAAACCAGCAGAAAGGCCGAGACGGCCACCATACAGATCAACTCGGTGTAGACCAGGTCAGGCCAGACGAGCACCTTCTCGTCATTGACCTTTTCCATCACCGGCAGTCCCTGCTTGATCCGCTCATCGTTCACGACGGCCTGCTTGGTCGCAACCCAGGTGAAAAATGCAAGCAGATAGACGAGGCCGACGATCGGGACGTTGTCCGGCTTCATCACGATGGCGGCAAAGTTTTCATCTGCCATCGACAAGCCAAGGAGCAGCAGGGAGAGGTTGAAAACCGTCCAGGCAACCATCGGCTGCACGAAGAACTTTCGGAAGACGAACAGCAACACCAAAAAAGCCGTTGTCCCCAGGGTGTAAAGCACCGGGCCAGAAAGTTGATTGACCAGCCCGCGCACAGCAGCCGGCAGCACCGGCACCATGCTCGCTGATCCAGAAAGAGCGAGGCTTGCGAGAATCATCATCGCCCCAGCAAACGTCGCCCAGACCATGGCCCAGCCGGCCCGCTGTTGCTGCCGCCACAGGATGACCGCCGCGATGCCATTCATGACCGCGAGGAAGGTGTAATACCCGCCAAGGAATCCGGCGACGTCGCTGAGAAAAAAGCCGTTTGAGTGCATGGAACGCAATCCGCGTGGGGTGATCTTTTCCGACTGAAATGACGCCGCCTACAGCGGCCCACTGATGCCGCCGTCCTTCCGTACCCGCCAGAAGTGAATCGCAAGCAGCAGGGCAACGGCCAACGGAATGGCGATGCAATGCAGCACATAGAACCGATTAAGGGTTTCTTCACCGACAAACCGAGCACCAAGAAGACCGAATCGGGCATCGGATCCGTCGGTGATCATGTCGATACCACCAATCGTCAGCAGTTGCTGCCCGGGCCCTTCGTACCCGAGTATCGGTGTCGCCCGAGCCATGTTCGAACCGACTGTGATCGCCCAGATAGCCAACTGATCCCAAGGCAACAGGTAGCCCGTGAACGACAACAGCAGGGTCAGCAGTAAAAGGATGACACCGACCACCCAGTTGAATTCCCGTGGCGGTTTGTAGCTGCCCGTCAGGAAGACGCGATACATGTGCAGCCAGGTGGTGATCACCATCGCGTGCGCACCCCATCGGTGTAATTCCCGCAGAATGCCGAGGCTGGTCACATCGCGGAGGGCGAGAATGTCGTTGTAGGCCCATTCCAACGTGGGCCGGTAATAGAACATCAACAGCACACCGGTGACGGTCTCAACCAGAAACAAGAAAAATGTGACGCCCCCCATGCACCAGGTGAATGAGAGGGCAATCCCCTGCTTTTTGATCGAGACAGGGTGAAGATGCAGAAAGAAATTCGTCAGCATCACGACGATCCGATTTCGCCTGTCAAGCGGCATCGGATGCCGAAAGATACTTTTCCATATCTGCGAGTTTCGGATTGTTTCGCCAATCGCCATCGGTATTGGTCCGGTTACGAGATGGTGGGGCACCCGCTACGCGGGAAGATGAACGGGGTTACGCGGTGACGAAAGACTCGGGATCGTTCCACTGCCCGAGTTCCTCTTGAAATGACTTGCTCTTATCGACCTCGAGTTGGCCGTCATCGGCGATTCGGATCGCGTATCGCTCCAGTGGCCGGGGAGCCGGTCCCTCAAAGTTGATGCCATCCTTGTAAAAGCCACTACCGTGGCAGGGGCACTTGAATTTCTGCTCTGCTTCCAGCCAGTTCGGCGTACAACCAAGGTGCGTACAAACCGTCTTGAGAGCATAGATTTGCTGCATCCCCTCGAAATCGCTGTTCACCACCCAGACGCCATACTGGGCGACGTATTTGGTTTCGACCTTCCCCGCGGGAAAGCCTTCTTTGCTGCCGACCTTGAACCGGCTGGGAGGCTCTGCCAGCACATTCGGGAAGAAATAACGGGCCAATCCCAGGCTGAAAAGGCCGCCGGTTACTGAGAGGGCGGTGAACCCGACCGCCATGAACGAGCCGACGGCGTAGCTGAGAATACTCCTCCGCTCTTCCGTCGCAGTCGACTTGGCTGGCTTGGCCGCAGCGGGCCTGGCGGGACGGGGCGGCACCGACCGCGCCGGCGGTTTCGCAGCGGCCTTTTTCGCCGCCGGTTTGGCGAGAGCAGGAGCGGCAGCTTTGCTGACCGGCCCGGGCCTGGCCCCACTACGAGCAGCAGCCAGAATGCTCGCCGTGTCACGCTGGACATTCTTCTTCGGCCCCGCGACGTCCGCCACCGGTTTGGGAGTACCTGTTGTTTTGGCAGCAGACGCTTTCGCGGCTGGCTTGGGCTTAGCGGGTGCCTCGGCGGCGGGCTCGGCAGCGGTGCCTTTGGCCCGGGCCATCGCCAGAATGTCTTTGACGCTCGGACGACCTGCACTTCCAGGCTTGGGGGCAGCCGGGCTGGCTGTTGGTGCCTGAGCGGCAGGTTCGGGCGATTTCGGCGGAGTTGCCTCAGGAGGCGATTGGCCCGCAGCCTCTCCCGGAGCTGCCGCTTTGCCATCCGCGCGGGCGGCAGCAAGAATTTCCGCCACTGACATCTTCTTTTTGTCAGCCATCAAAAACCCTCGTCCGTTCAGTATGCAAATGCCCTGGCCGCGGCACGGCCTCCAGCACGCACATCAGTGGATCGGTATCAGTTGCCAGTCGGTCTCAGCCGCATGATTGGTCGCGAATCACCTCATCAATCGTCGTAAATTAGCCTCATTAACGGGAGATAGGCGACTTCGTGATTTTTTTCACAAACTCTCCTTCTACTGTATCGGCGGCTCCGGAGGTGTCAACGTCGGCTCTCGGTGGGCCGCCCCCGGAAAACCTCCGCGGGCCAATTCGGCTCACGGGGTTTTCGAAACCGGGCTGGCCGCCACAATGCATGGTTTGGCGAAGGATTCGGGCGGAGAACCTGCGTCCTGTCTCAATTTAGAGAAACGGGAGTTTGTTTTCCGCCGGACTGCCGACAGTGAGGAAACGTGGAGCATGATGCAGAAGACTACAAAAGCGATGGTGGTTGGGAGCGGGGGCCGGGAGCATGCTCTCGCCTGGAAGCTCGCCCGCGATGGGGCTGAGGTTTTCTCGGCGCCAGGCAATGCCGGGACCGCCGAGTGCGGCACCAACCTGCCCATCGAAGCGACCGACGCCGAAGGCATTGTTGCAGCCGCCAGGGAGCATCGGATCGACCTCGTTGTCGTCGGCCCTGAGGCCCCTCTTGTCGCCGGCCTCATTGATGCGCTGTCAGCTGCCGGCATTCGGGCTTTTGGGCCGACTGCACAGGCTGCGCAGCTTGAGGGCAGCAAGATCTTCTGCAAGGACGTGCTGCACGCCGGCGACATTCCGACTGCCATGCACCGGCAGTTTCACTCCCTGGAGCAGGCCCGAGAGTTTCTCGAGGCTCGAGAAGACGAGCCGGTGGTGGTCAAGGCCGACGGCCTGGCAGCCGGCAAAGGGGTCTTTGTTTGCGATACCCGCGCCGAGGCGATCGCGGCCGTCGAACAGCTTCGCTGCGATCCCCAGTTCAGCAAAGCCAGCCGTGGGGTGCTGATTGAAGAGCGACTCGATGGCGTCGAGGTCAGCATCATGGCGATCACTGACGGCCGGACGATCGTGACACTGCCGCCACTCCAGGACCACAAGGCCGCGTACGATGGCGACCAGGGGCCCAATACCGGCGGCATGGGGGCCTTCTGCCCGGCACCGTTCGTCGATGCGGCCCTCCGCCAGGAGATTGAAGAGCGAATTCTCGTTCCGACCGTGCATACGATGCGGCGGCGGCGAACGCCGTTTCATGGCGTGCTCTACGCCGGGCTGATGCTGACTGCCCAGGGTCCGAAGGTACTTGAGTTCAACGTCAGGTTCGGTGACCCGGAGTGCCAGGCGTTGCTGGTGCGGATGGAGTCGAGCCTCCTCGACCTGCTCGATGCCGCCGTCGACCGCCGGCTGTCGGAGTTGCCGCCGCCAAGGTGGCAGAAGGGGTCGAGTGTCAGCGTGGTGATGGCGTCCGAGGGCTATCCAGGCGAGATCACCAAGGGCCTGCCGATTCGTGGGCTCGACCAGGCAGCCAGACTGCCCGATGTCGAGATTTTTCATGCCGCAACGAAGCTCGACCATGCTGACCCGCCACAGGTACTGACCACCGGGGGACGGGTGCTTGCCGTCACCGCCACGGGCGGCTCTCTGGCCAGAGCCAAGCTGCGAGCCTACGAAGCGGTGCGGGAGATTCGCTGGCGGGGCGGCTGGTGCCGCAAGGACATCGCCGATAAGGGGCTGCAACACGAACGGGAACAGGCTGCAGTTGCCGCCCCCGATCAGTCACCGCCCGTATCAGCCGCTCCAGAGGGCAGATTATGAGGCTCGGTGTCGGGATCGTCGGCCTCGGCAACCGCTGGGAGGGCAGATATCTGCCCGCAATCCGGTCATTGGCCGACCGCTTTGAGGTTCGCGCCGTCTGCGAGCAGGTCTCTCATCGGGCCCACCGGGCTGCTGCCGAACTGAACGCGGTTGCTGCCGATGGGTTCCGCGTCATGGCGGGCCGTGACGACATCGATGCCCTGCTGTACCTGGCCGACCAATGGTACGGCGTCGCGCCGATCCTCGCAGCCTGTGACGCCGGCAAGGCGATTTACTCGGCGGCCTCACTTCCCGCCCCGCGGAGAGAAATTGACCATCTGCTGGCCCGGGTGGAGCAGTCGGGCATCGCCTTCATGGCGGAGCTGTCGCGGCGGCACGCTCCGGCAACCGTGCGGCTCAAGGAACTGATCGCCACCAGACTCGGCCTGCCGCGGATGGTCTTTTGTCATCAGCGTGTTCCCCAGCCGGCAGGCGACAGCCGGGATCAGGCCGAGCATGCCCGCCGCAACCTGATCGAGATGATCGACTGGTGTTGCTATGTCATGAACCGTCCGCCATCCAGCGTTGTCTCAGTCCGGCATGCCACCTCAGATCGGAGGGACGCGAGCGACTACCAGATGATGAGCCTCGACTTCTCGTCCGGCGACCGGCCGGGGAGCGGCCCGTTGGCACAGATCAGCAGCGGCCAGTACATCCCCGCCAGTTGGGAGGAGGCGATCGGCTTCCGGCCGCCGGCAGCCCTTCAGGTCGCCTGCGAACGGGGGATCGCCTTCATCGACCTTCCGGCGGGACTGGTCTGGTTCGATGATGCGGGGCGGCATCAGGAGTCACTTGAAAGTGAGCGGCCGGTTGATGAATCGATGCTGCTCCAGTTCCACCGGGCCACGACCAGCCTGGTCCGCCGAATTGGCGGCCTCGGCGACATGGTGCGGGCTCTTCGCATTCTCGAGGCAGCGGCGGTCAGTCAGGAAAGCGGCCGCCGGATTCCCCTCGGAGACGACTGACGCGGGATCGCCCACTTTGAGACCACATTCGAGTTAGCCCGAGCCACGATCAGGCAATTCAAAGAACGGGAGGTTCGGGGGTCGGCGAACGCTCGAGGAGCGTTGGGCGTATCCTCGCCCCGCGACGAGACTTTTGCCGCCCCCGAGCCGGCGACACACGGGCGGTTTAGTCACTCAGGGCCGCCACCACCAGATCGCCAACCTCGCTGGTGCCATACCCCATCCGGCCGGCCGCCTGGCTTTGCATCTTGGTGCCAGTGACTGAGGCGACGGCCCGATCGATGCGGGCAGCCGCCCGCGGCTGCCCCGAGTGCTCGAGCAGCATCGCCATGGCGTTGATCGCGGCGATCGGGTTGATCACATTTTTGCCGGTGTACTTCGGGGCGCTGCCCCCCATCGGCTCAAACATGCTCACCCCGCCGGCGTCGGGGTTGAGATTGCCACCGGCAGCCACCCCCATGCCCCCCTGCAAGATGCCACCCAGGTCGGTGATGATGTCGCCAAACATGTTGGTCGTCACAATGACGTCGTAGGCGTCCGGATTTTTCACCATCCACATGCAGCAGGCATCGACATGGTTGTAGTCGGTGGTGACATCGGGATAGTCCTTGGCCACCTCCTGGAATGTTCGCCACCAGAGATCATGCCCAAAGGTCAGGACATTGGTCTTGGCGACAAGCGTGAGCGTCTTCTTCGGGCTGTTCCGCCGCCGGGTGTATTCGAATGCCCAGCGGATGCACCGCTCGCAGCCCTTGCGGGTGTAGACCGCCTGCTGGACGGCCACCTCGTCCGGAGTGCCCTTCTTCAGAAACCCGCCGACACCACAGTAGAGATCCTCGGTGTTCTCGCGGACGACGACGAAGTCGATGTCGCCGGGCCCGCGGCCGGCCAGCGGCGTCTCGACGCCTGGCAGCAGTTTGACGGGCCGCAGGTTGATGTACTGATCGAGTTTGAATCGAAGTTCCAGCAAGAGGCCTTTCTCGAGCACCCCGGGGGGCACATCCGGGTGGCCAATCGCCCCCAAGAAGACCGCGTCTTTCGACCGCAGCAGGTCGAGGCCACCCTCGGGAATGATCTCTCCAGTCCGCAGGTAACGGTCACCGCCCCAGTCGAGTGGATCGACGGTGAAGGCAAATCCCTCCAGGCGAGCGACTGCTTCAAGCACTTTGAGGGCCTCGGCGGTCACCTCTGGGCCGGTCCCGTCTCCGGCGATTGTGGCAATGGCGAGAGGGGCTGCTGACATGCGGAATCTCCTCGGGGAAAGCTCTTGAACCTACCGCCCCCTCACAATTCCGCAAGCGAGTCATTGCCAGCGAGAGAAAAACCGGCTGCCGCTTCGAAGGCCCTGCCGCGGTTCGGGGAACCCACGGCTTTCCAATCAGTTCTGACTGAAAGAGAAGGACTTGCTCGGCTTCGCGCCAAGCGGGTTCCGCAGAAACCGCTGGCGGCAGGCATCACAGAGATCAAACCGCAGCGAGCGGGTGCCGTCATCGAGGAACGCTGCCAGATCCTGTTCCTCCATCCGCTCGAGCAGGTCGTGCATGTTTTCCAGATGATCGTCACATGCCCCGGCGTCATCCCCGTCGCACGTTTCGTCCTGCTCGCCTTCAACCGCCGGGAACACCATAATCTTGACGACATGCCGCAGGCCAACGTGGGGGTCGATCGGCCGTTGACAGAGATCACAGGAATAATGCAGCACTGGTCGCCTCCAAGCCTCGGTGGTGGGGAGCGTTTGGTCGCCATGACCGGCGACCGCAGACCCACCGCCAACGGCGAGCCTCTCCTTCCGGAGTTTGACGGCATTCTACGGGAAAGGCAAGTCTTTCTCGACGGCGAGATCGGCGGTGGCCGCCGCGGTCAGCAGCCGGCTCCAGCCGCCGGAACCGGTGACTGTTCCCGACCCGCTGCGGACAGGATACTCATTTGGCAGTCAGCGTCACCGGGCGATAAACTGCGGCGGCGGCCAAAGGTTTAGGGGCCACGCGACGCGATCCCACAGTCGGCGACGATGGCATCTGCAGTTCATTCATCGACGTTTGCACCGGCCACGCTCGGCCTGAGCGTATTGGTGCTGAACCGCTCATTCATGGCCGTTCACGTGACCAACGTGCGGCGGGCACTGACACTGCTGTTCCGCGATCTCGCCGAGGTCGTCCACATCGAGCAGGGCCGCTTCTCTGCCCATTCGATTGAGTCGTGGCGGGAGCTCTCAGCCATCGAGGCTCTTGACCGTTCTCCCGAGCAGGACTGGATCAGGGCAGTCGGCTACGAGTTGCAGGCACCCCGCGTAATCCGACTGCCGCACTGCGACCGCCGGCCGCGGCAGGGCCTGCGATTCAACCGGCGAAATGTGTTCGCCCGGGATGCCAATCGCTGCCAGTACTGCGGGAAGAGTTTTCCGACCAGCGAACTCTCGCTCGATCATGTCGTGCCAAAGAGCCGTGGCGGCCCCACGAGTTGGGACAACATCGTCTGCGCCTGCGTCGCCTGTAACGTCCGCAAGGGTGGCCGCACTCCGGGTGAAGCCCGCATGCACCTGGTGCGTCAGCCCGCGATGCCAAAGCGAAGCCCGTTGATGGCAATCAAGCTCCACAACCCGAAGTACGCCAGTTGGAAAAACTTCGTGGATCGCGCCTATTGGCTGGCCGATCTCCAGCAGTGACCCGGGGTGGGATCGAACGGCTACTCGCAGAGCGGATCCTTCTTCTCGGTGATCACCGGCAACTGGGGTGACATCTCGGCATTGAGTTCGGTGAAATCCTTCCACTCGGCCGGCAGATTGTCTTCGTGGAAGATCGCCTCGACCGGGCACTCCGGCACGCAGGCCTCGCAGTCGATGCATTCGTCGGGATGGATGTAGACCATCTGCTCTCCCTCGTAAAAGCATTCGACCGGGCAGACAACAACACAGTCCGTGTACTTGCAGGCGAAGCAGGGCTCGGCGACGACGTGCGTCATGGTGGGGTAACTCCTCGAGAGAAACACTTGGAACATTTGGACGGTCGTGCTGACGTCCGTCCCGGCATCCGGCCGCACCGCAACACCTGGGTCGTCTCTGACGATTCTGACAATGCTGCGGGCAGCGGCATCGTAGGAGGCCGTTTCAGGACTGTCAACGAATGCTCAATCGGCGACCACGGGATTGCCGCTTCAGGATTCGCGGCCCCCCCCGAATATTTCCCCGGGGCGGGGTTCGGCCTTGGAGGCGTTCCTGGAAGAGGGGTATAGTTCGGAGTTGGCATTGGCACGACGCCGTGGAGGAGTCGGCATGACAGACGATCGCGGCACACCCAACGGTTCGCACTGCCCGCCGGCAGATCGCCAGTTGGTCGATGCCTGCCTCGCCGGCACTCCCGGAGGCTGGGATCTCTTCATCCGACGGTTCGGCCGGCTGATTGCCGAGGTGGTGACGCGGACCGCGGACCGCCGCCTCAGAGGTCTCTCTGCGACCGACCGCGACGATCTGGTGGCGGAGGTGTTCGCCGAACTGCTCGCCCGGGACACGGCGGCGCTGCGGATGTTCTCGGGTCGCTCGACGCTCACCACCTACCTGACCGTTATCGCCCGCCGGGTGACGGTCCGGCAACTTCAGCGACGCTCGCGATCCGTCGCCCCCGTGGTGACCGGCGATGGTGCTGCCGAGGCCCCCGACGACAGCCTGCCGGCGACCGAAGTGACGGCCCAGCAGGAGGAAATCGAACACTGGCTTGCCTGCCTCGAGGAGACCGACCGGAACCTGGTTCGGATGCACGACCTTGAGGGTCACAGCTACAGCGAGATCGCCCGGGCGACCGGTATTCCGATCAACTCGATCGGCCCCCGCCTTTCCCGGGCCCGGGCCCTGGTTCGACAGGCCCGCGATCAACGCGACAATACCGGTGGTTCCACCTGAGCCGCCGGTCAGCCGCCCTGCCCGCCGCCGACCGGCGTGATCATGACCGCTGGATCGGCGAGATCGACCGGCTCATAGCCTTCATAGGCCGGCATCTGCCAGAGCTGGCCGGGGTCGGTGGCGGGGGCATTGATAACCAGGCTCGTCAACTCCAGCTTGAACTCAACGCCCGAAGCCGGCCACGACACCTCCACCAGCCGAGGCAAAGCCGCGCCGGACGTCGGATCGACCCGGTGCCGGCTGGTACGAACGCTGGCCAGCCGCTCGCCGGCACCGGTGAACAGGTGCTGCTCCTCGACCAGACCGGTTGTGGCATGCAGCAGGGTCGACTTCAGCAGCGGCCCGTCGGGTGACTCGATGGTGCTGCGAATTTCCAGTCTGCCATCCGCCGTGAGGAACGGCCCCTCATGCTGATCGTTGGGGCCGAACCGCACCAGCCCGAGCAGTTCCGGCATCCAGTCGGCCCGAATCGGCAGCAGCCGCCGGGCGGACGACTGGTCATAGCGATCGTGCCGGCAGAAGAGCATGATCGGCGGCTCATGCCGTCTGATCCAGAGCCAGAAGAGGTCGTCATTGCTGCCGAGATCGAGTTCGTTGCCTGTCAACGAGGTCTGGGCCCGCAGCCGGAACCGCCGCGGCGGCTCGCAGGCAACCTGAGCCGACAGCCGGGGCACCCCCGGCACCGACAGCACCGCCTGGGAGGCCATATAGCTGCGAACCCGACGGGTGTTGTCCTCGACAGCCGCGATGATCTGCTCCCGGGTCGGGTTGGCAGGCAGGGTCCGCGGCAGCGGCATCATGCCGACCTGATAGCCCCGCAGCACACCCGGGCAGCTCGCCCCGCTGCCGGCTACGACCAACAACAGCGTCGTAAAGACCAGCCAAACCTGTCGCTCAGACTGCGGCCGATTGTCGGTGGGGCCATTCATGCCTCACCTCCCGACCAGAGCAGGCTGGCCAGCCGCTCCTCGACCACCTCCCGGTCGGCCGGCTCGGGGACCGCCACCACCACCGTGTAGTCGCAGTCCCGCCGGCGGCAGGAAAAGGCCATCGTTTCCGGTATCTGGGGATCGGCCCCCGGCCGATTCGGTTGTTCGGCCGTGGCCACCGCCGCCGGCTCGGCGAATCGCAGCACCCGTCGCCGCACCAGCTGCAGGGCCAGCAGGTATCGCAATGCCGCCTCGTCCGGCTCGGTGCCGAGCGCCTCGAGGGTATCGAGCAGAATATCGACTGGGGCCAGTTGGACGCCCTTTGCCTCAGGCTCAGGCACGATGCTCCGCCACCAGGCGAGGGTGCCGTCCGGAGGGCCGGCCCAGGCAGCGGCCGACCAGTCGCGCCGCACCAGGCTGCCACCGTCCCGCACGAGCGCTGAGTAGATGGTGTCACCTGGGACAAACGCCGCCTCGGTGACCTGACAGACGCTTCCCGGTCGCTGGAGTTTCAGATCCATGGGGCGGTCCGGGGCTGGCGAGCAGAGGCGTCGGTGGGCGTCCCGCCGACCGTTCAAGGGCGGGAGGTGTATCGCGCCCCCACCGGCCGTCGCAAGCCTGGTTGACCTCTGGCCAACTGGGTGGCCTGCGGGGCCCGCGCAACGCGCGTCGCTTCAGCAAGCAAGCAGCAATCGGGCAAGTTCGAGCAGGCCACCATCCTCATGGCCGGCCACCACTCGGTCGGCCGCCTGCCGCACCTCCGGCCGGGCATTGCCCATCGCCACCCCGAGGCCCGCCCCGGCGATCATCGGCAGGTCGTTGCGATCGTCGCCGGCGGCACAGATCGCCTCAGGCGGAATACCCCAGCCCGCTGCCAGCTGCAGCACGCTCGACCACTTGTCGACACCGGCCGGCGCAATCTCGCAGAGCCAGTCGCGGTAGCGGGGGCTCTGGATGGTGTGCAGCGACACTGCCGCTGGGAAGGCGGCTGCAAGCCGGGCTTCAAGGGCGTCCATCGCCTCCCGGGGGCCCATCGCAAAGCCGGCGAAGGCGTCGGCCGGTGGCGACCGGTGAAGTTCCGGATCGACGCGGGCGAGCTGCCGGTTGCGGTCGAGGTACTCACCAAAGCCGGTTGGCTGGCCGTTGGCGTCGAGGCTCTCGAGCGTCCGGCAATGAAAGTCGAAGCCCTCTTCATAGCTGTCGGTATAGACCACCGGCTCATGACCCTCCGCCACGATGGTTGCGACAATCCGAGTGAGCATGTCGGCAGGAAACCCGGCCCGGAAGAGCGTGCGATGATCGGCCGGCTGCTTCACGAGCCCACCCGAGGCGGTCACGAGCGGCCCCTCAAGCCCCAGTTCGGCCGCAATCGGCAGCACATCGCGGTAGCGGCGGCCCGTCGCCAGCAGCACCCGAATGCCGGCGGCCTGCACCTGCCGCACCGCCTCGCGGGCGGCAGCCGTCACCTGGTGGCGGCTGTCGGTGACCGTGCCATCGACGTCGAGCACCAATAACTGAAACGATGAAGCCACGTCCATGTGTCGGGCAGGAAGGGAATCGGCAGCAGCAGCGGTGGCCGCTGCCGTTATGATACGCGTGGAGGCAGCATGACGAGCGAACAATCCAACCCCCCGTTCCTTCCCGTCGTCAAAGCCGGTGAGATTCCGGCCGGCGAGGGCCGCACCTTCGAGGTGGCCGGCCGCCTCGTGGCGGTTTTTTTTGACGGCAGCGACTATCACGCCATGGACGATCTCTGCCCCCACATGGGGGCGTCACTCGGCTCGGGCCCACTGGTTGATGGCGTCGTCACCTGTCCCTGGCACGCCTGGCGATTTGGCGTCTGCGACGGTGCCTGGTGCGATAACCCGGCGCTGAAGGTCGATGTCTTTCCCACCCGACTCGCCGGCGACATGGTCGAGGTACAGGTGCCGCCAGCCGAGCGGTGCTGACAGCCGGAGCCCAACCGGCCAGGCCATCGGCTCATCTGGCAGTGAGGCTGAGCGACTCGCCGGGCGCGAGCACCTTCGCCTCGGCCAGCCCCGCCGCCTCGACCCGGCCGGCCCAGGCCTGCGGATCCTGCTCGATCGGCGGCCACGTGCTGTAGTGACAGGGCAGCACCACGCGGGGCTTGAGCAGACGAACCGCTTCCAGGGAGTCGTCAGGCCCCATCGTGAAAAGATCACCAATCGGCAGGATGGCGAGGTCAAGCCCCCTGCCCTGCCCGTCGGGCCGGCCGATCCGCTCCATGTCGGAGAACAGGCAGGTGTCGCCGGCGATGAAGATCCTCGCCCCGCCCACATCAAGCAGCCAGCTGGCTGCCGGGCCGCCATAGCTGCCGTCGGGCAGGCTTGAGGAATGATGGGCCAGTTCCATCTTCGCCCGCCCTCCAGGCACAGCAGTCGCCCCACCGAGATTCATGCCGGTGACCTGTTCGACACCCTGGCCCGTCAGCCACTGGGCAATCTCAAAGGCACAAAAGACCGGTGCCTGCGTTCGCGTGGCAATCGGCACGCAGTCAGCGAGGTGATCGAAGTGGGCATGGGTGAGCAGGATGGCATCGCAGCTGACCTCGGCCGCCTTGAAGGCCGCCGTCGGACAGTCATCAAAGAACGGATCGACCAGCAGCACGCCACTGCCAGTGTCGATCAGAAAAGTCGAATGCCCACTCCAGGTCACAGTGACGGCCATCGGTTCGCTCCAGGTGAGAGAATGTTGGAAAGTGAGTCACTATTTTTCGCAGAGCCGAGGTGGGCCCATGCCGTCTCGCCGGCCGTTCGCTGGCGGTCAGCCCTCCGGCCGCAGCCGCTTCATCATCAATTTCTTGTAGGCCTCCACCCCTGGCTGGCCGTACGGATTGGTGCCGACCAGGCGGCCCTCGACCACCGTGGCCAGCATCAGCATCTGTAGCAACTGGCCAACGGTGTGCTCGTCGATCCGCGGCAACTGAATGGTGGCGGTGGGCCGCTGCACCGACGCATAGGCCTCGTTGGTACCGTCAGTCGCCGCGGTCAGCATCGCCGGCCAGCTCGTGCCGATCAGGTCGTCGAGCTGGTCTTCGTTGCCGTCAGAGCCGGTCAGCGGCGGCAGGGCGAGCGGGTCGCGGCGGGGTTCGCCGACGCAGAGGTTGGTGATCAGCTTGTCGCGGCGGCCTTCCTGATGCTGCTGGCCGCGGGAGTGAAGGTCGCGGGTGGTGACCGCCGTCAGCGGTGTCGCCCCCTTTTCATCCTTGCCGAGACTCTCCGAAAGCAGCTGGTCGTACCAGAAGCCGACCGCCTCCAGTCGGTTGCTCCAGCTGGAGAGCACCCGAATCGTGGCCGCCATCTGGGTTTCGGCCAGGTGCGAAACCGCCACGTACTGCAGCACCGGATTCTCGGCGGGCGGGGCCTCCCGAAACCGGCGGGTCATCGCCGCGGCCCCCTCCAGGAGCCGCACCACGTCGATGCCGACGATCGACGCCGGCAACAGGCCGACCGCGGTGAAGACCGAAAAACGACCGCCAACGCCATCGGGAATGCCGAAGACATCGGGGCAGCCAAGCGTCGTGGCCAGACTCGCCAGCTTGCCGCTGGCGCCGGTGATCGGTACCAGCCGCTCAGCCAGCCGGGCCGGGTCGTGGCCTACCGCAACGGCCAGTTCCCGGAGAAACAGCCGCGTGGCAACCGCCGTCTCGAGCGTGCCGCCACTCTTGCTGACCACCAGCAACGCCCACTGGGTCAGCAGGTCGTCGGCATCAGCCCGCTCGGCCGGTGCCAGTACATCAAGCAGCCCTTGGGCGGAATCGTTGTCGATGTTGAAGCCTTCAAAGGACAGCCGGGGCCTCCCCCCCCGCTCGCCGCGCGACAGCTCGTTATGAAAGGGATGGCAGCACGACTCGAACAGGGCCCGGGTGCCCATGTAGGAGCCGCCGATGCCGAGCACTACCACCCGATCGACCGCCTCCCGCAGCCGCTTGGCGGTCTGCAGGATTGCAAACAGTTCACTCTCTGGCCGGGTGGTGCCGTAGTCGGCCAGCAGCCGCTCGGGCAGGTCGATGAAGGCCGGGTCGAGCGGCTCGCTGCCGGCCTGGCCGCTTCGCCACCGGTCGAGATCGGCGAGGCTGGCCGCCCGCGCCTGCTCCAGCGGCCCGGCCAGGCCATCGAGGTCCGCCTGACTGATCCCGCCGGTGGCCAGCACTGCCTCAGCGTCGTAGGAAATCGGATCGTCGGGGGGCGTGGGGCGAACATTGCTCATGGTGGGCACTCGAGGGGTGTGACGGGGGCGGGCGGGACCGTTAGCCGGCGGTGGTAGGATCAAGCGGCCGGGCCGCCGCAAATGGCGACCGGCCGAGCGAAACCTTACCGGAGGCGACAATGGCCGAGCAACTCTTTCAGATCACCAACACGGTCGCCCTGCTCGCCTGGCTGCCGCTGCTGTTGCTTCCCGGCAATCGGTTCATCACCGACACCCTCTGCCGACGGCTGGTGCCTGCCGCCCTCGCTGCGGTCTACCTCGGCGTCATCGGCTGGAAGCTGGCCGCAGGCGGGCCACCTCCGGGCGATGTCATGACCATCGCCGGCCTCCGGCAGGCCTTCGCCGATGACCTCGTCTTCGCCGCCGCCTGGACCCACTATCTGGTCTTCGACATGGTGGTCGGCACCGTGATTGCCCGCGAGGCGGTCGCGGCCGGCATCCCCTGGCCGCTGCGGAGCCTGAGCCTCCTGCTGACCTTCCTCTCCGGCCCGGTCGGCTACCTGCTTCATCTCGGCCTGCGGCTGCGGTGGCGGGAAGCCAGTCCCGCCCCCCTTGCAGACGCCGCGGCCTGAACCGACAACTGTGGCAGCCAACCGCTCGCCCCACACCACCTGCCCAAGCCCCTGACCTTCGGAGACACCGCTGTGACCGAGCACGACCTGATCCGCGACCTGGCCGAAAAGAATGACACCAAGATCGTGATGCTGGTGGCCGATGGCCTGGGTGGCCTGCCAGCCGAACCGGGCGGCAAGACCGAACTGGAGACTGCTGCCACGCCCAACCTCGACCGGCTGGCGGCGATCGGCACGAGTGGCTCAAGCCTGCCGGTGCTGCCGGGCATCACGCCGGGCTCGGGGCCGGGGCACCTCGGCCTCTTCGGGTACGACCCGCTGGAATTCAAGATCGGCCGTGGTGCCCTTGAGGCAACCGGCATCGGCTTTGAGCTGGGACCCGATGACGTCGCTGCCCGCGGCAACTTCTGCACCCTCGATGCAGCCGGCCTGATCAGCGACCGCCGGGCTGGCCGGATTCCCTCCGAGGAGAGCTTCAAGGTGGTCGAAAAGCTGCAGGCGGTGGCAATCGACGGGGTCGAGGTCTTCGTCAAGCCGGTGAAAGAGCACCGCTTCGTCGTCGTCTTCCGCGGTCCGGGCCTCGATGGCCGGGTGGCCGACACCGACCCGCAGGCGGTCGGCGTGCCGCCGCTCGAGCCTGAGCCGCTCGACCCTGCCGCCGCCCGCACGATCGAGGTGACCAAAGAGTTCGTCCGGCAGGCCCGCGAACTGCTCAAGGACGAGCCCAAGGCCAACGGCCTGACCCTCCGGGGCTTCGCCGCCAAGCCGGCCCTGCCAACCTACGAGGAACTCTACGGCCTGCGGGCTGCCGCCATTGCGGTCTATCCGATGTACAAGGGGCTGGCGAGCCTGGTCGGCATGAAGCTGGTGGGCACGCCCCAGACGCTGGCCGAAGAGGTCGATGAACTGGCGGCCTGCTGGAACGACTACGACTTTTTCTTCCTGCACTACAAGTACACCGACTCGACCGGTGAGGACGGCAACTTCGCTGAGAAGGTGAAGCGAATCGAGGAGTTCGATGCGATCGTCCCGCGGGTCGAGGCCCTCAAGCCCGACGTGCTGATCGTGACGGGCGACCATTCGACCCCGAGCCTGCTGAAGAGCCATTCCTGGCATCCGGTGCCGACGCTGCTGGTGGCGGACGCCTGCCGGCCCGACGGTCGCACCGCCTTCGGCGAGCGGGACTGCCTCGGCGGCGGGCTCGGCCAGTTCCAGGCCAAACACCTGATGCTGCTGGCGATGGCCCATGCCGGCCGGCTGGGCAAGTACGGCGCCTGAGCGACTGCCCCCGCCCGGCCACCCGCTAGGGCCGGCTCGCCAGCATCTCGTCCAGCTGTTTGGTCACCCCAAGCGGCTCGGCCCAGCGTCGCATGTAGGCCTCGTCAAGGTCGCCCTGCGTGAAGAGCACATCCTGAACATCAATGAGGTCACGAGGCCGGCTGGCGATCAGTTTGAAGAGGATCAAATCCTCGGGTGTCACCAGCGATAGCGTCTGTCCCTCGACCTCGACTGCCTGGCGTCGCCGAACAACCTCTTGTTGGAATTCGGTTTCGGCGAGAAACACATCGGCGTCGATTCCCCGCCCCTCCAGATAAAGCCGAACCTTGACCAGTGGCATTCCGCCCACCTCGTCCACCCAGCCCCGCTCGTATTGGTCGGGAACGGTGTAGCCACGATCAGCAATCGCCTCAAAGAGTTCCGGAAGGCGTTCCCGGCTGATCGCGAGGGTGAAGTCGACATCGTATGTCGGCCGAGGAATCGCATAGGCTCTGACGGCAATCCCCCCCATAATCGCATACGCGAGCTTCCGCTGATCAAATAGGGAGGCAAGGTCGTGAATAACCGTCGTGAGATCAGCCATGGCGATCGGGGGAAGGTGACGGGGCAAGCCGTTTCATCGCAACCAGAATTCGCTCGGTGCGGAGCCTGTTCTCGCGATCGAGTAACTGAAAGCGGCGAGTCACCACCTCATCAGTGCCAACGAACAAATACGGAGACTGTTCGCGAATGGCTGCAAAGGTCAGCCGCAGCCGTTCACTCGGGGACATCCGGCGGTATTCGTCGAGGCTTTCTTTGCTGAGCATGCTCTGAGTATATCGCGAAGGACTGTGATGATTCTGGCCCCGCAACCGACCCGCTTTCGAAGACCGTTCGCCCGCGGTCGGTCCGCATCGGTGGCAGGCCTTGTTGCTGTCATATGGAAACCGGACGGGATCACCCCCGCAGGTCACTCGAACCAGACCTGCGGGTCGAGCCAGAGCGTGCGGTCGAGCACCGTGCCGCCGTCGGCTGGTTCGACATCCAGTTGCAGGGTGGTCACTCCCGCGAGCGGCAGGTCAATCACAAGGGGCTCCTCAGCCCCGCGGAGGATCGGGGAACGAAAACACTCGGTGAGCAAACCTGACGGTGCCTCGCCCACGGCTCGTTGAACTCGACCTCCCCGTTCTTCCGCAACAACAGCAGCAATCCGCACCCGCACGCTACCCCCCTGCCCCGCCGTGTCATCGATGCCCACTGTCGCCGTGAACCGGACGGCAGGCCGGTCGAACCGATAACAAACCGTCGCCGGCGCATGCAGGCCGAACGCCGTGAAGCCGGTCAGCCCCCGCAGGCGTGGCCAGTCACCCGTGAAGGAGCATCCCCGAGTGAGTGCCCTTGCCTCGCTCCCCCCCAAGCCGCTGACCGCTTTCACCAGTGCCAGCCTGAGCCGACTGCCGGACGGCTCGACCGCCGCAATTTCGGTGGCGGGACACCGCAGCGGCACGTCAAACCCCTTCAGCAGCGGCCGCAGGCTGACCCAGCCTTCGGGGGTCTGGGCTGCTGGGGCTGTGAAATCTTCGCAGACAAACCGGCTCCCGTCCTCGAGCCCAACCCAGCGACCGACGGCCGCCGCTGACACCGTTGCCTGGCTCTCACCGGGTGGAGCCCGGTCAGCGGTCACGTCGACCGCGAGCACCCGATCAGATGGAATCTCAAGCGACTGACCGAAGGGCGTCGGCCGAGGCAGCCCGCCCAGCGAATACACCAGGCCGTCGCCCCGGACACTGCTCGCCTCGACCCGATCACCGTTGGCCAGTGCCACCTGAATCGCTGCGTTCCCGACGGCGTCGATCTGCGGGCCGACGCGGGGACTGCTGCGGTAGCCCACCACGGCCGCCCGCGGCAGGTCGAGGGTTCCGCACGAGACCGTGTCGATCGTCACGCGGTCTGCCGAGAGCTCTCGCAGCCGGCCGGCCAGCACGCCGCCGCCCCGCAGGATCACAAAGGGCCCGACCGGCCAGGGGGGAATCTGTTCAGTCAGGCTGACGGGCTCAGCAACACGATCGGCTGCCGCCAGCCACCGGCCGCCCGTGGCGGTGAGCAAGAGGGCCAGGCACCAGCAGACCGGCCCGTTCAGCATGCCCTGTCGCTTCATTGCCCTGCCACTCCAGCTGCCTCACCCTCAGCCGCCACGATCGGCAGCAGGCCGGCGGGCGTCTGCAGGACTGACACCGCCGCCGCCGTACCGTACTCCCGGCAGGACGGGTCGGCCCATGAGCCGTCGGCCTGCTGCTCGGCGAGCAACGGGGGCACGACGCCCGCGAACCAGGCTTCCCAGGCAGCGGTATCGCCCGTTGCCAGCCGCCGCTGCCAGCGGGCGGCGGCCGCATAGGC
>CALAZQ010000259.1 GCA_937926325.1 uncultured Planctomycetaceae bacterium
CCCTCAACCCGCTCACGATTGCATGTCGTATGGCTGTCTCTCCCCACATATTGATGGCAGGATAATCTCGCAACCCCCACTCGGCACCTTAACAACCCCGGTCACGGCAGGATTGCCCCGAAAACTCGTCACACGCTGCTGTCGCGACCGGCCCCGCTATTTTGGGAATCCCCGCCGAAACTCGGGGGGCAGCATTACATTTGGCCAATTCCGCGGCCGAATCCGGATGAATCGGCCGGGCCGGAAGCCCTCGAGGATTTCCGAAACATGAATGTCGAGGGTGGTGCCGCTGCTTCCCTGAGGCGGTGAAGGATCGACATGCGTCGCGCGGACGTGCCCCCCCTTGTAGTCGAGATCCTGCCAGTAGCTGCGGAGATTCTCGTCGGATACCGCAATCGCCCGATAGGGATCGGCCGTGGTGATCTCTTCGTAGAGGGTACGGTCCATCCCAGCGAAGAGCGTGACCTTGAGAATCCCGCCGGCGTCTGCCTCATAGTCGATCGTGTCGATCCAGCCCGGCAGCCAGTAATTCCGCATTCTGCGGAGATGCCGCTCGCGTTGTCGCTCGGCGGCGACCCGACAGCTTTCCTCGTCGATCCAGATATCGAGGCAGTGGAACTGCCGATTGCCCCATTCCGGGGACCAGGTGAGATTCACCTGGACGACCTGGCCGACAGCAAGATCGGCAAGTTCGGCGACGCAGCGTCCCTTCCAGATGTGTGTTGAGGCATCGAGCGTGTACGTCGCGTCCTTGGGCGTATCGGGAGGGGTGTCGAGCGGCTCACCCGACGCCTTCACTTGTGTAAACACGACCGTGCCACTCTCGGTCACACTGGTCAGGTTGCCGTGCTTCCGTTCCTCCCGTTTGATATCGAGCTTGTCGATGCGGAAGGCGCGGCCGCGGCGGCGCTCGTGGCTCATGCCGTCCTCGAGAATGACCGCCCGCTCGTGCAGTGGCAGGTATTCCTTCTCGGCCTTGCTCCGCTCCCGCTCCGGGGTGCCCGCAGGGGGCAGCAAAAAACGGCCATGCAACCGGGTGCCCAGCGGAACGTCGGCCAGGTCGGCGGGAGCGCCGTGATACCAGACCTCGCCGTAGGGAAGGAGTTGAACGTTGAATGTGACACCTCCCCAATAGCGATACTTGTTGAAGTCGCCATCGAGCCGGAGGCCCAGGCGGCGATTGGCCTGATCGACCAAAACCAGTTCGCCAGCCGCCTCGATTCCGGCATCCGGCTTCGGGAAGGTGCCCCACGGGGGCGTCACGTCCGCCGGTCGGGGAGCGGGCGGCGGTGGAGACTGACCGGCCGCAATCGGTAGGCCAAGGAACAATCCGATCGCGGTGAGCCGAAATGCTCGCCAGAAAATTGATTGAGGTTGCATGACATTTCAAGTTTGAGGACGCGAAGCAGCCGTCGCATGCCGCGAAAACTCGTCACGTGCAGGTTCCCAAGTCGCGGGCTGAATC
>CALAZQ010000260.1 GCA_937926325.1 uncultured Planctomycetaceae bacterium
GCCTGGCGATGGCGGTGAGCAGGCTGGCGGTGGGCTGGTCGGCGGCACGCCCGCGGCGGTTGAAGACGAGGCCCTCATTGGTGTTCTGAACCAGTTTCCACTCGTCCTGCGGTGGCAGTCCTAATTGGGCGGCTCGGTGACTGACGACAAGGCCATCGATGCCGATCTGGTCGAAGATATCGTTTTGTCCGAGGGCGTGGTTGAGCAGCCAAACCCAGGCCTTTGGGTCGAGAAAGCCATGAGTGTCGAACGGCAGCATGCTGGCGATGCCACGGGGCTGAATCGGGCTATAGCCGTTGATCAGCCGCAGATCGGCAAACATGGCAGTGTTGCCCGGCCGGATGGTTTGACCCGCTGGTCTGGTCGCAGCGGCTATGTCGGCAAGATCGTCGGCGAGATAGGCGCTGAAGGATGTGCGGGCGCGGGTGAGGGGGGTGGGGTTGGCAAGTGATTGATCGAGTGAGAATGACGGCACTGCGTTATCAGCCGGCACGAAAAGATAGAGACACAGCAGGCTGCCCAGGGTGATTCCGGCGGGTAGCCATTGCCGCAAGGGCTTTGTTGCGGCATCCGGCTTGAACGCAACCGCCAGCCACCAGACTGTGGCAAGGCCCAGCAGCAGCCAGCCATAACCCATTGGTTCAGCTGATCGTCGAAAACTCAGCTGGAAGAGCAGGCTGCTTGCCAGCAGGCACAGGCCCACGAGGCCCGCATTCAGCCAGCGGGGAACCTTTGCCGGTCGTAAACTCGCTTGCTGGTCAGGATTCATCCGATACCCATAGTCAGCTGCAATCAGCCCCAGCACAAGATGGAGCAATGGCAGCCAGCGGAAGCTCCAGCGGAAAACTCCAGCGCTTGGCAGCAGGCAGAGCAGCAGCAGCAGCCCCAGCAGCCCCCATTCCCATTTCAGCCGCAGCAGGCCGCGGCGGCCTTCGTGGACCAGGCCCCAGCAGGCCAGGCTCACCGGTGCCAGTCCACAGGCGAGTTCGACAGAGGCATGGGGTATCACACCGAAAAAGCTCCGCCACTCGGTGGTCAGCGAAGGCAGGAAAAATCCGGGCAGGGCGGTGAGGGGCACGACCCAGTTCCACTGGATATCGCCGGCTGCCCGAGCCCGCACTGAGCCTTCGACCAGACTGATCAGCATCCAGAGAGCGGGCAGGGCGGCAAGCCCGCCGAGCACCCAGACACCGGCGAGGCGGGCCACAGCTGCCCACCGGCGGTGCTCAACGATCAACCGAGCTGTGATCCAGCCACTGAGCAGCAGCAGCATGAGCACCGTGAAGGGCCAGCCTGCCGTCAGGGTGAGATACAAAAACAGTGTCGTCAGCCCTGTATCGCGCCAGCTGCCCTGTGGTGAGACAAGACGGTCAATCGACCACCAGGCCCAGGGCAGCCAGGCAAAGCTTGTGAGGGCTGCCACCCAGTTGGTGGCTCCCCAGCAGATGATCCAGCCGTTCAAGGCTGCGACAAAGCCCACCATGGCGGCCTGCGGCGGCGGTATGCCCCGGCCGCGGGCAAGTGTATGGCTGCCGATAGCCAGGACAACGAGATGGACGGTTGAGAACGCGGCGGCCTTGCCAGCCAAGGGCAGGCCCAGGCTCCAGATGGCGAGGATGCAGATGTTGATAAAAACAGAAAATGTGCCGTACTGGTATTCCCCGGCAAGGTTTCCACAGACCCATGATGACTCGGTCAGCAGTGGCCACTCCCCCGCCCACCAGGCCCTGTTGACGTCCTCAAATACCGGCAGGAACGCGAGTTGATAGTCGTCGTTCCAAAAAAACTGCTGATCGTGCAACAGCAGCAGGCCGCAGGCCAGAGCGGTCAGCAGCCCAACGGCCAGGGCGCTGGTGGCGTCGGTGGCGGGTGCCTTCATGGTTGCTGGTCGTCCCCTTCGCCACCGGGCGGTGGGGTGGCGTCGCGGATGGCGGTCGGTGCGAGACCAGCGGGGAACAGCTTCTCTTCAATCCGCGCGGTCTGGATGAGCCGCAGGGCGCGGGCATTTTTCCTCTCGGTGTTGACGTAATGGCCGATCGGCACGTCCGTTAGCAGGGGCACAATCCAGTCGGCATGGCCCCACCGGGCAAGGTTACAGTGGCTGGATCAACTCTCGGATCGATCATGTATTGAAACGGACGGCCGTTGAGGGCGGCCACCGAGTCACAGACGACCACGCAGGGCTTTCCGGTTGCCTGCTGCTGCCGTGCTGCGGCAAAGCGGGCGTACTGCACAATGCCCTGCGGTTCACCCGGCAGCCAGCGGGCCTGCACCGAGGTGAGGTCCGCATTGTGATCAAAAGACTCACAGACGCCCGTGGCGGGGTCACAGAGATGAAAGCCGAGGAACGAGCTTTTCTGATCGAGCTTCATCGTCCAGGCGAAATAAAAGCCTTCGCGGGTCCAGCCGACGTTGCCGGGCAGCAGGAAACGCCTGAGTGGCACGAGAC
>CALAZQ010000261.1 GCA_937926325.1 uncultured Planctomycetaceae bacterium
CATTCATATTCCACTGGCTGTAAAAGTCAGCCATTTCGATATACGGCCAGAGTGAGACGACGAATGTTCTTCGCGCTGAGAAGCCACTCGCCGTGTTCACCTCCGGATCGTTTCGGCGTTGGGCAAAGTACGGAAAGGTTTTCAGCGCGTCATGATGCGAGTGCATCGCCAGGCCCCACTGCTTGAGGTTGTTGACGCACGACGAACGCCGGGCTGCTTCGCGGGCGGCCTGCACAGCTGGCAGCAGCAGGCTCACCAGCACGCCGATGATGGCGATCACGACCAGGAGTTCGATGAGGGTAAACCCGGCCGAGGGTTTTGGACGGTTCATGACGGCATTCCTTTCGACAAGCAATAAGGACGAGATGAGAGAGGCGAAAATCTTGGAAAGCAAGCGAAAAACACCCTCCGATAGAGGATGCTCCCGCCCCCGCGGGAATCTAACGCTCGCCTGCTGCTAGCGGCTTGGATTTGGTTCCCATCCAGTCAGAAGACAGGCTTTGGGCCACGAATTGCTGGGGTTTTTGGAGCGGCCGCAGGCCCGTTTTTTCGGGGTCGATAGAGTTGGGCTGGCAGAGCGGCAGCGGCGTGCGAAGCCACCCTTGTGAGAGGTCGTCATGACAACGCTGACCATCCGCATTCCCGATGACACGGCGGCTCGGCTGCGGGAAATGGCCAAACACCGGGGAATCAGTCTGAATAAGCCGAAGGAAGAATGCTCGGCGACCGGGCTCGCAGCATTCGACACGGAAACCCGCTTCCGGCTCCGTGCGGCGCGTGCCTCAGCCGCCCAGGGATTGCCGCTGCTCGACACCTTGGACGATCTGCTGCCGGATTCGTGACATACGCATCGCGGCGAATCTCGGGCCAACCATCGGCCCGCACTCACGTCATCGGCCTCGGCTTTTTCAATCCACTCACGCGCTGTCGCTTTCATGGAGAACCGTGCCTTTCTCCAAGATTTCACGAATAAAGCCGTCTCCCATTGCCGCGCGGCGCTGGAGAGCTGCCGGCGACCGCACGATGATGTCCAGTGGAAAACCGTCGCGAATCCTGCGCCGGATCCGAGCTGCCTGCTCAGCTGCGGCCCCGCGGTGTTTCATCACGACGAGCAGATCGACATCCGAGTCGGCCTGCGGTTTTCCAGATGCATAGGAACCGAACATGACGACCCGCTCCGGCGAAAATTCCCGGACGAGCTTGTCCACATACTTTTTGTATCCTTTGAACCGCGATCATCAACTGCACTCCAGCGTATGCGATCCCAGGGATAGCCGGGCCAATGCCACCACCTCAATTATTTATCATGGATTTATCGGGCTGAGGAGCGGCTCGTGAGCCTAAGGTTCAGTCACCGATGATTTCATCGAGGCCTTCGAGCACCAGGGCGAGTTCCTCCAGAGTGACGCGGCCCAGCGAATCTCGCCTCTCAGTATGCGGGCCATGCCGAAAGATCCTCCGGAAGGCCCTCATCAGCCAGCGACTTTTCGAATTCGCGGTCGAGCTTGGTGCATTCACGAGCCAGACAACTGCGTTCGATCCGGTCGAGTTTCTCCTCGACGGCGACCTTGGAGCGACTCATGCGTCACCTCCTATCTTGATCTTGATGCTGGTACCATATCACGTCATGTCGCGTGAGGCGGTGACCGCAAGCCAGTTCTCTGGTTCCGCGGGTGTGAGCCGTCAGTTTGCATGAGCCCAAAAGTGTCCTCACAATTCGAGGTGCACGAGCCAGACTGCTTGGAATCAAGGCTTCCGGCGATGCCCGAAATATCACGGTTCTACGGCATCAGAATCACAATGAACTTCGTCGACCATTCGCCTCCGCATTTCCACGCGACATATGCTGATGAAGAAGCACAGGTGGAGATTGCGACGGGCGACGTGATGGCGGGAAGTCTGCCCTGTCGCGCCGCCGCGCTCGTGAAGGAGTGGACCAGCCTTCATCGGGCAGAACTTGAGGCGAACTGGCTGAAACGTGAGAAACTGCTTCCGCTTATGAAAATTGAGCCGCTCATATGAAACCTTCCGTTGACCGGATCCGGAGCGTTGGAAATCAGCAGATTGAAGTCGTCTACGCTGATGGTTTGACGGCGGTTTTAGACTTTGAGGCTTTTTTGGCTGATCACACAGGGCCGATCGTGGAGCCTCTTCGGAAGCAAGCAGCGTTCGCCGCTGTCCGCCTTGAGCATGGTGTGGTGACCTGGGCAACTGGGTTTGATATCTGTCCCGACGTGCTCAGGTTTTGGTGTGAGCAGGGGCGGGTGTGCTCAGATCAGGAAACTGCCGCTCATTTCAAGTTGCAGCGGTCTCTTTCCGTGCCTTGACGTTCTCGCCGCCTACAACGGGTGGGCGGGTGCAGCTTCGTTTCGCCGCGGCTCGACGCCTGAGAGGCTCTGCTGCAGATTCGGTGACGCACTTACCGGGGCAGCATCGCCACGCTGAAAT
>CALAZQ010000262.1 GCA_937926325.1 uncultured Planctomycetaceae bacterium
TTTCGGACCAGAGGCGACAGGAAGCCGGGAGCGGAAGCGACCGGACGGGCACGGCATCGACCTCACAACAAATCCAGTTGGGTAAACGAGGGCAACTACAGACGGCCTCCCAGCCGCTTGGGTTTCTTCGAAGCCATCCTTCGCAGGGTGCCGATGCGGTGAGCATAATCGGGTGGACAGCATCCCCAAATGAAGCCCCTCGCAAAAATCAGCGGATACCCTCGCGATGAATTTCCTTTGGCTGCGCTGCTTCCTGCGGCAGAGTGCCCTGCTCTGCTGCCTGCTTGCGACTGTCACGCCGGTGACGGCGGGGGAGCTCGGTCCGCTGCTGAAAAAACTGACCGCCCCCTTCGAGGCGGCCCACCGCGAGAAGCCGCCGATTGCTACCGACCCCTGCGTCGATGAGCTGGCCGCCCGACTGGAATGGATCGAACACCGGATCGACACCAACGGCTCGATCGTCGCCAAGGCTCCCGACGTCTGGGGCCAGAGCCGGCTGACCCGGCACCGCTACGAATATGAAGAGCAGCTTCGCCGCCAGCTCGACCGGTTCGAGTCGCGGGCCCAGGCCGCCATCCGCCGCAGCGATCAGCAATACCTCGGCATGGCCCTGGCCCTGCAGGCAGCTGCCGGCCGCCGGCGACGGGGCGACGACATGGTCGCGGTGCCGGAAGCCAGCGTCGTCAACCAGATCGGCGATCTGCTGCCTTCCGGCAATGAGGGCCTCGGCCGCGGCGATCAGCTGGTGATCAATCGCACCGCACCGTTTACCCAGCCAGGTGTGCCCGGGGCTTTTCCCGAGCAGCCGATCGGCCTCGAGCCCAAGCTGCACCTCGACCAGTTGTCGGGCTATCTCCATCACCTGCACGCACTGCGGCGGGTGAACGAAGGGGACGACTCAGCCGACGCCCCCGGCTATGCCCTCAACCTGGTGCGGCTGCCGGTGTCGATTCTGCCCGGCAGCCTGACCCGTCGCGGGTACGGGGCCGAGATCACGCTGACCGCCGACATGCAGCTGGATGCCGAACTGCTGCCGCGGACCTTTCGCAACCTGGTGATCAACGATCTGGTCGACACCATCGCTCCGGCACTCGTCCACTGCGTCAACGATGCTGACTGCCTGCAGTGGGCCCGCACCATTAAGCAGGCCCCGCGAGCCGGCAGCCGCCAATCGGCCGTCCCCCGACAGAGTCTGATGGCAGCAGTTGAGTCGCTTGGCAGCCGGCTGCCAGCGGTCGCCCCGGCCCCGCCACCGGCGGTGAAGTCGCGGCGGGCCCGGCTGCCGCTGCCCGGCTCGCAGCTGGCCGATGTGGCGGGCATCGGCCCAATGGCCCGGCTGATCGTGGCGACCCACACGGCACTGGCCGGCCATCCGGTCAGCCGGCCCTGCATCGCCTACACCGATGTGCGGGCCTTTCTGGCGAGTGAACTTGAGGCCGCCTACGACTTTCTGGCCGTGCCGACGCAGCGGGAGATCTGGCAGGAGCTGACCGGCTGGCAGCTGGCCGACCTGATCCGGGGCCGACAGATCGCGGCGATCGACCAGATTCGCTGCCACGCCTTCCGGCGATTCGGAGCCGCCGATGTGGCCCAACCGTCACTGCCACGCGAAGCGGCAACTGACAGTGATGACTGCTGCAGCCCCGAGCCGGCTGCCACGCCCCCCTGCCGCACCACGACGGCGGTGCTCGCCTGGGCGGTGCTGGTTGAATCGGCCCTGCTCGATGCCCGGCTGGCCGCCGACATCGCCGCCACCGGCAGCACCGGCACGATGCCAGCGGGCCCCTGCCTGGCCGGGCCTTTCTTTGGCCCCGACCCCAGCCCCGAGGCTCGGGCAGTGTTTGCCGACTATGTCCGCCGCCGCTGGCCGCTGCGGGTCTTTGCCCTTGACCCGGTGATCGACGAGCAGAACGTCGAGGACTCGTTCGCCCGCCGCCGCGAGGCCCAGATTGCGCTGGCGGTCGCTTTTGCGAGTGGCCGCACCTCGGCCCAGGCCCTCAACCGGGCCACCCGCCGGTTGGAACTCGACATGGCCACGGTCTCGCTCAACCGCACCGCCGTCGGCTTTACCCACGGGGCCGACACCTTCGGCTGGCGGTTCGCCCCGCGGGTGCAGCCGCCGCCCACCCGCACCGGTCTGGCCGGCTGGGCCGAAACCCTCTGCGGCGTCGGCAGCGACGCCGACCTGGCCAGCCGCTGTCTCGAGCCGGGCATCCGCGAATGCGCCGCCGTCATCGTGATGCCATCATTTATTCCAGCAGTCACGCTCGACGTGCATACCAACTGGTTCGCCCTCGCCCATCCGAAGGCGACCGAACCCGACCTGCACGACACCGTCAAGCTGGCCCGGGCCGTGGCTGCCGTCCGCGAGTCGGCCGCCGCCTGCCAGGCCTGCCGCCACCGCTATGCCGACGGCATGCTGGCCCAGCTGCTCAGGCGGGCCGACCAGCTTGAGCGGGAGTTGTCCTTCCAGACGCTCACCGCCAAGGTGCCGCTGGAGAACACGGCCGGTGGCTTTGAGCTGTTCGATGCCGGCATCACCGACCTCGCCCCGGAACTCTCCGGCTGGTACGGGGCCCCCGGCATCGACCCGCAGGCCACCACCACGCTGTTCCTCACCGGCGAGGGCTTCAGCATTCACGACACCCGGCTGATTGCCGGCGGCCGGTCGCTGCCCTTCCGGCTGCTCAGCCGCGAAGTGATGGAGGTGACGATTCCACCGAGCGTGCAGGCCCT
>CALAZQ010000263.1 GCA_937926325.1 uncultured Planctomycetaceae bacterium
GGGCCGAACCGCTGGAGGTCGTAGTCGAGGTGGGGCAGGTAGCAGAGCGTGACCGTCGGCCGCCGCTGCTCGATCACCTGCCGGGTCGCCGCGGCGATCCACTCCGAGGAGCGGATCCCGGCTCGCGGGCCCCAGAAGTCGAACAGCGGAAACCGTCCCAGCGAGTTCTGGAGATCCCGCTTCAGTTCAGCCGGCTGCGTATAGATGCTCGGGATCTTACGGCCGTCGGCCGGGTAGACCGGCCGGGGCGTGGCGGCCACATCCACCGCCGCGTGCATGTTGAACCACCAGAACATCTTCGCGGTGCTGAAGCCCTCACCAAACCGCCGCTTTCCGGCGTGCCAGAGTTTCTCGTCTTCGCACCCCACCAGCCGGTTGCTCTGCTTCCAGAACATCACCTCGGCGAGGTCCCGCCAGTACCAGCCGTTGGCCACGATCCCGTGGTCGCGGGGCGGCCGGCCGGTGAGCAGCGTGGCCTGGGCGGGGCAGGTGACCGCCGGCAGGACGGTGCCGAGCGAGGCGGTGAAGCCCGCCTGCCCGATCGCCGCCAGCCGAGGCGTGTGCGGGAGCAGGGCAGGCGTGAGCCCGACGACATCGACGACCAGCAGCGGCTTCATGCCGCCACCCTACCGCGGCCGGGCAGCGGCAGGCAAAGCCTGCTCGGCGAGCGACGCGAGACGTCGACATCCTCATTCGGCCGGAAGACCTGCCCGCCACGGTTGTGGTGATGAAGGCAGTGGACGTCCACCATCGCAACACCGCAGGCAGCGGCTGATTGACGGCAACGTGTGCTTCTGTATACTTGTTATCGATAATGGTAGCTCGTTCTGACGCAGAGTGTCTCCCGTGGCCACGATTCCCATTGCCGGCCCGTCCCGACATCTCATTTCGGTGGATGCGTTCTACCGAATGGGTGAGGCGGGCATCTTCGGACCCGCGGAGCGGGTGGAACTGATCGATGGGGAGATCATCGACATGTCACCGATCG
The DNA here is from genome assembly GCA_937926325.1 of uncultured Planctomycetaceae bacterium. GTDB lineage: Bacteria > Planctomycetota > Planctomycetia > Pirellulales > UBA1268 > UBA1268. The sequence continues at coordinate 989 of CALAZQ010000263.1, forward strand.
GGGTCTTGCACGCGGCCATCGTGGATGCGCTGGTCAGGTTCTTGAGCCGTTATGCTGGTGAGTCAGCATTCATTCGCTGCCAAAACCCGCTCCGGCTGGATGACTTCAACGAGCTCGAGCCCGACATCGCGGTCCTCCGGCCCCGGGCCGACTGCTACACGACAGCCCATCCCGGGCCGGCGGACGTCCTGCTCGTCATCGAGGTTGCGGATACGAGCCTTGCCTATGACCTCGGCACCAAGGTGCCGCTCTACGCTCGACATGGCATCCCGGAAGTCTGGGTGATCGACGCAACCACGCGGCGAACGCGGGTATTTCGCCAGCCGGCTGGTGGTCGTAAGGCCGGCAGTTCGACCGGCAGCCACGACGTGACTGATGTGAGCATCGAGCCGCACGAACCGCTCGCGTGCGACAGCGTGGTCGACGACGCCGGAAGTCCAGTCGTCGTCGAGCTGGCTCGGCTGCTGCCCACGGTGAGCTGACCCGCGTTTCTGTGGACATCGGCGGCGGTAGGCGGCCCGCTGACCGACGGGTTTCCCTGATCGCCGAAAAATTTTTGTGACGATTTCGGGCGGGGGGCGACTACCGGGGTGAGCAACGGCGATCCGGCTGTGAACGCCGGGAACTCCGACTGCATGCGCCGCTGTTTTCCAGCCCCTTCTGATCGAAAGGCCTGCACCGTGACAGATCCCGCTCGCCCCGTTTTCCCCGATGCCTCATCCCCGCGGCCGGCCGAGCGGCTTCGCCCCCGGGGACGCCT
>CALAZQ010000264.1 GCA_937926325.1 uncultured Planctomycetaceae bacterium
GGCCGTCTGCCCACGGTCCGATCCGCCGGTTGTGGGGGCGCCGGCACAAGGCCCACATCCGGTTCACGCTCGCGGTCGGTCCCAGCCACCCGAACGGGCGACACCACGCCGTCGAACGGCTCGAAGGGTCCCGGCGGATCGAAATCGGGTCCGGAGAGCGGCGATTGCGGTCCGCCCATCTCCCTGCCGGTCTGATCCAGCGGGCCCGGGCGGTCGCGATCGCCGGCGCGTGCCAGTCCCCCGGTGATCCAGTTCCTCAGCCGACGCCAGTACACTCCGATGCTCCGCTGGTATCCCGATTGCAGTTGCGCCCCTCTGGCACTGCGCACCTCCTGCCAGCGAAAGAACGCATACAGGGCGGCAATCGCGACAATGCCCAACAACAACAGTATCCAACGCAACATATCCATCATCGAGTCCAAACCCTTCGCTTGCACATCCGTGATTGGTTGATCAGGCCTCAGCCAGCTCCGCCGCAGCCGCGACATCCACACTCACCAGGCGGGACACACCGGATTCCCGCATGGTCACGCCGAGCAGATGCCCAGCCATCGCCATGGTCGTCTTGTTATGGGTGATCACGATGAACTGAACGCGTTCCGCCATGCTTTCGACGAGCGCGCAGAAGCGACCCACATTGGCTTCGTCCAACGGCGCATCCACCTCGTCCAGCATACAGAAAGGCGCGGGATTCAGCGCGAATATGGCAAACACCAGCCCCACGGCGGTCAGCGCCTTCTCACCGCCCGACAGGAGCTGGATCCGGGTGACACGCTTGCCGGGCGGCCGCGCCATGATGCGCACACCGGTCTCCAGCAAATCCTCACCGGTGAGTTCGAGGTACGCATCACCACCCCCGAACAGCTTCGGGTAGGTCTCCTTCAAGCCTGCATTGACCTGATCGAAGGTTTCCCGAAACCGGGTGCGCGTGTCACGGTCAATCCGTGTCATCGCCTGTTCCAGGGTCGCCAGTGCGTCCTCAAGATCGGCGATCTGGCCGTCGAGATAGCCCTTCCGCCCGGCCAGCTCGTCATGTTCCTCGATCGCTGCGAGGTTGATCGGCCCCAGGCGGTCGATGCGCTGCTCCAGATCCTGCACCCGCATCTGCCAGGCCGGCTCCTCCGCTCCATGCGGTATCGCCGCCAGTGCTGCTTCCGGCTCCAGGTCGAGGGCCTGCAACTGCTCTACCGGGTTGGTTCCTTTGAGGGCAACTACCTCAAGGGCATGGTCTTCATGTGGCTGAAACTGGTCACGATCGCCGCCGTCGGGGTCGCTGCCTCAACTTACCTCGGCTTTCCGGTCGCCACACTGCTGTCACTGATGGTCTTTCTGGCGGCGGTCGGCAGCAGTTTTCTCGGGGATGCCGTCGATTTTTATACCGGCCTCGATTTTGAAACCGCCACCTTGGCCGACATGGCCCGGCTGCGATTCATCGTGTTCCGAGATTTTCTCAACGACGGCGATTACTGGGGCTGCGTGAAGGTCATCCTGGCGATCTTCGGTGAACTATTCCTGGCAGTCATTCCATCGTTCAACCGGTTTGATGGCGTCACCAGCATCGCCACCGGCCAAGCTGTCAGCGGCCGCTCGCTGGCCGAGTGTGTCCTGCGGCTCGGGTTCGTGGCCCCGCTGGCCATTGGCCTGCTCGGCTGGGTCGTCTTCGAACGCCGCGATCTCGTGCGATCCAACAGCTGACCACGGCCACTCACGGAATCCCCGTTCCCAATCAGTTCGTCCACCAACGCCCAGCTCTTCCCAATGGCCACCTCCCTGCTTACGCCTGATCAGCCGGGCCTGAACCGACCAAGCCGCAGCGTGGTACAGCCGGTGGCTCCATCGGCTGCCATTCCCGTCAGCAGCGGTGACTGGGTGGTGCAGCTGATCGCCGGGCTGTTGGCCGTCGTGTTTCTCGTCGGGGCGGGCCTGACAGCACGGGTTATCACCAAGAAGCGGGACGCCAGCCAATTGGTCGTTTCGATGGAAGGGCAACAGGGCATGCCGCCGCATGTGGCCTTGGCAACGGCAGCACTCGGCACCTTCCGTGGGCTGGCGGTCGATGTGCTCTGGATCCGTGCCGCCGAGTTGCAGAATCTCGGCCAGTATTTCGAAGCCCAGACCCTCTCGCAGTGGATCACCACGCTGCAGCCGCGCTTCCCACAGGTCTGGGTCTTTCAGGCCCATAATCTCGCCTACAACATTGCCGCCACGGCAGAGGTGCCGTTGGAACGCTGGAACTGGGTCGATCGAGGCATCGAACTGCTGCGATCTCGGGGGATCCCAATGAACCCCACGGCCCCGCAGCTGCACGACATGCTGTCGTTTATTTTCCACCACAAGATTGGGGCCAAGGTCGATCGCGAGCACTGGTATTTGAAGGCGCGGCTGACCAGTGAGATGCTGGAGGTGCTCGGCGACATGGCCGTCGGCAAGTCAACCGCTGAAGCAATCGAGGCCTTTCGGAAGGTGGCAGAGGCTCCTGACTCGCTCGTCGCCCTGCGGGCGGATTCCCAGGCGGCTGCCACCCTCGACTGGATGCAGCAGTTCGACGCTGAACCCGATGAAGCGTTCCTGCGGATGCTCGGCCGCGTGGTCATGGTCGACAGCTCGCTCGACGCTGCCATCCTCTACGGCGGCGGGCTGCCGGAAGGAACCAATCGACCACTGATTGAAGCCCTCCGGGCCGAGCCCGATCGGGCCACGGCCGTCTTTGAAAAGATCGTCCCCTTCCTGCAGAAGCAGGTGCTTGCCGACCGTTACCGGATGGATGCCCGGCGAATGCTTTCGCTGATGGAGCGGTACGGCCCGCTCGACTGGCGACACTACGACGCCCATGGCATTTATTGGTCGGAACTTGGCCTTGAGGTCAGTCAGTCGAAGCTACGGCGTGATCAGGTCAATGAACTGACTATTCTCCGTACCAGGCTGCACACGATTGCCGACCTCATGCGATCGGGCCGGATTGACTACGACGCGGTTTCTGACCGCATCGACCTTTTGCCCGACCCCCGGTTCATCGCGTCGTACGAGACCGCCCTGCAGGAAGCCCGCAGCCTGTTTGAATCGGGTGATGGCGTGTCAGCTGCTGACTTTGGCGCTGCGGAGTTCGCCGACCTGGCCAGGGGCTATGAGCGTTTTCTCAATGAGGCGGTGATCCTCGCCTTCGTCTACGGTGAAGAACAGAAGGCGGCGGAATGCTTCAAACGGCTCGTGCTGTTGGCACGGGACCAGGGCAAGGCGGACCAGCCAATCTACCGGGAGTCACTGCCGACCTTCGTCGCTCTGCGAATGGGCGACGTGCTGAAACTCGACCTCTCCAAGACCCGCGAATTTGTCGATGGCATGCTGCAACGCGCGCTGCTCGATGGCCTGGCCAAGGGCCGGGTCGACGTCTTCGGCAAGTTCGTCAACATGGCCTTTAAGGTCTACGAAAAGAAATACAACTCACGTGATCCTCAGGCCAAGGTCGTCCTCAAGGGCAATGATATCGGCTCATTCCCCGACCTCATGGCCAACAGTTATGTGGGCATGATGACCCTTGGCGATGCCGCCGTGCTGGAGCGGGCCCGCATCTGGGCCTGGACCCCAGATGAGCTCCGCAAACGGGTTTGGCCCGAATTGGAAGGAAAGCTCGCCCAGCAGGCGACGGCAGCCGGGCTCGATCCGACCCGGGCCTTCCCTCCTCCCCCTGGGGTCGGTGAACCTGAGGATACCTCGGCCGATGGCCAAACCACGATGAAGAAAACGGCGAACGATCTTGAAGATCAGTTCAAAGCCGAGTCAAACCGTTCTCAGGATGGCTCTGATGCCGCCACCCGTCGGCGGAATGATTCTTAGCAGACTACCGACAACCGGTGGCACCACGGGCTGAACGGACTGCCAGCCCACTAACCAAATCCTCAACTCCAGACATTACCTTTCCGGTTCCTGCGGCACGGTAAGAGATGCCGCAGCCCCTCTGGAAGATCATCGATGCTCATTTCACGCATCAGCAACCGGAAACTCAGCATCCTCTGCGAGCGGGTCGGTGTCGCCTTTGATGTCGGTCAAGATCCCTATCGAATTTTTGACCGCGAAGCCGGCGATGGTCGGACCAACCATGGTCGCCATATGAAATCGGTGGCTGATCACGTGCGGCAGGGCTGTTCCCTCACCGAGGCAGTCCACCTGCAAGGGAACTATTTTCCACCAAATTTCAATCGGTTGATTGATGTTGGTGAACGATCGGGCCGGCTGGAAAAGGTACTCGATCGTATGTCGATCTATTACAAGGACATGGCCGACCTAAGGGATGAGTTCATCAACTCGATCACCTGGCCGTTGATTCAGCTGTTTCTCGGGCTGATGGTCATCTCAGTGCTCATCTATGTGCCTTCTGTTCTTTCACCAGAGCAGGCAGAGGTTGCCGACCTGCTCGGGATCGGGCTCATCGGCCTGAGTGGCCTCGCAACCTTCTGGGCCTGGATTCTCGGCATCGCTGCAGTGTTCGTGGCCCTGTTCCTGCTCATCCGCAACGGACGGCTCGCCTTTCTCGGCAATCTGTTCACCCGCGTTCCGGTTGTGGGCAGAGCGTTGCTTGCGTTTGACGAAGCTACCTTCATCCAGTCGCTCTCCCTGGCGATTGAATCGGGTGTCAATGCCTCGACAGCAGTCGCTCTTGCATTCCGCACGTCCTCATCCGCTGCGTTCAAGGCCAAGGCCGAGCAAGCAGAAGATGCCATCAACCAGGGCCGGGAAATGCACGCTGTGCTGGACGACACCGGTCTATTCTCCAAGGACACCATCGAGGCTGTCCAATTGGGGGAAGAATCGGGCCGCCTCGCCGAGACGCTCGACAAGCACTACCGAGTGCTGCAGATGAAGGTACGGTTCGCCATGGCGACTTTTACACAGGTCGCCTCTTCGGCGATTTGGATTGTGATCTCAGCCCTGTTGATCACGATCATTTTCCGGATCTTTACCCGCTATGTCTCTTCGGTGAGTCCTGACGCTGTGCAGAACATGTTTAACCGCGGGGCCCCCTAGCAGACTGTGAGCAAAGTCTGAATGAGTGTCTGAATCGCTGAGCACAGACTAAACAGTAACACCACACGAGATTATCCTTTTTTTTGGGAGAATCATGGAAGCTACCGCCATGCCGGCCTCGACCACCGCCGCCACCAGCCCAAACGGCCAACCGGCCCAGAAGAAGCAGGTCGATCTGACCGCCGAGCGGAACACCATCATCGGCCGCCTCGGACAGCTGCAGCCATCGACCGCTGCTTATGCGTCAGAATTTGTTGATGCCCTGCTCGACTTCGCCCATGCGGTTGGGACCAGTGATATTCACCTGCAGCCGACCCGCACTGGGCTCGAGGTAAAATTTCGCAGCAACGGTGTCTTGCAGCTGCTGGGCGTGTTTCCGCTCGGGGCAAATTCGTCGATCATCTCGCGGCTGAAGGTGCTCTCCGGTCTGCTGACCTATCAATCCGACACGCCTCAGGAAGGCCGGATTGAAACCCCGCAGCACGGCCGTGAGATCCGCGTCAGCACCTATCCGACACTGCACGGCGAACGGGGTGTTTTGCGGTTCTTTGGCCATGACAAGGAGTTCACAACACTTGACGAGCTCGGTAATCGGACTGAAA
>CALAZQ010000265.1 GCA_937926325.1 uncultured Planctomycetaceae bacterium
TCTGGCAGGGCCGCTTCGGCCGCTTCCCGGCCCCGATCCATCAGCTCACGGCCGGCGGCAAAATCATCAAACGTGTGGGCCGAGGTATCGGGGGTGATCACATAGTCGCTGCCCGAACGATGGATACCGGACAGGCTGCGGAGCGAGACATCGTTGACCCGCAGCAGCGTCCGCAGGTAGCCAGGGGCGGTCAGCCGGCCCGGCTGCTTGGGGTCGCGGCAGAAGTCGCTGGAGAGTTTTGTCGTCACATCGACCGCCAGCACCACGTTCGCCCCCTGCCGCCGCAGGCAGTGCGAGGGCACATTGGCCAGCACACCCCCGTCCACCAGCGCCTCATCCCCCCGCAGAATCGGCTTGCCGAAAATCGGGTGATTGATGCTCTCCATCACGCCCGAGACGACGTCACCAGTTCGCCGGATCCGCTCCTGGCCGGTGACCAGGTCGACGGTCACCAGCGAGGCGGGCAGCAGCAGTTCTTCAAACTGCACGTTCTGCAGGTGCTCGCGGAACTTCGGTTCGATCCAGCCCATCCGAAACTGTGACAGCAGAAACATTTCCCGGTTTTTGGGCAGGGCCCGCAGCCAGCCTGGCGGCGTCATCTCCTTGAGCATCAATGCAAGCAGCATCTCTGGCGACTTCCCCATCGCATAGCCGGCCGACATGATCGCCCCGGCACTCGTACCAGCCACGCTGTCAAAGAAGATGCCTTCACGGCCCAGCACCTCGATCACGCCCAGGTGAGCCATGCCCTTGGCACCACCCCCGCCGAGGGCCAGGCCGAACACCAGGCCGTCGACGCAGTGGATGCAGCGGGCCACATCGTGATCGCGAAACCGGGGGCCCTCGGCCCCGCGGGTCCACTGCACCCGCATGTCGGCCGTCGGCAGCGGCAGGTCGTGGGCCTGTCGCCGGGGCAGCCGCTCGGCCTGCTCGTGGGTCCAGACCACCTGGGAATGTCCGGCGAAACGCTCATGATTCCGCACGAGTGCCCCGAGCCGGCTCTCCGGCACCGACTCATCACGGTTATCGAACAGCCAGAGCAGATGCTCACACTGACTCAGCAAAGCCGGATCAGCCGTGGCGACATCACAGTCGATCAGCACCCGGTTGCCCTGCGTCACTGCGTCGGCAATCTGGTCACGGAGACGTTCGGTATCCTGTCCGGGCTGCAATTCTCCCAGCACCTGATTGGACGGCCAGGCCTGCGGCCGGTGGGTAACCACCTTGATCCGGGCGCCGCGACGCTCGAACACCTCAGCCATCTGCGGGGCGAGGGCGGCATGCTCCTCCCGGGACTGCACCACGCCAAACACCGACCGGATCACCTGCTGCCGCTTGCCGAGCAGTTCCCCCCGCAACCAGCGGCCGAGCGTCCGGCTGAGATTGACGGCGAATTGCGGCACCCGTTCGACCGCCTCGGCAAACTGCTCGTGGCTGAGCACCAGCAGTTCGGTGTCCACGACGGCGGCCACGGTGGCATTCCGGGGCGAGCCGATCAGCATCGACAGTTCGCCGAAGTGAGCCCCGCGGTCAAGGACGTTGAGCAGCGTCTGCTCACCGTCGTCTTCTTCCAGCAGCACCCGGACCCGGCCCCGGGTGATCACATACATCGTGCCTCCCGGGTCCCCCTGTCGAAACAGCACCTCGCCGCCAGAGACCTCCAGCGGCTTGGCAGTCGAAAGGATCGAGCCGATCTCGGCATCAGAAAGCTCGGCAAAAGCGGGGGAACCCTTGCAAAAGCTGTAATCGGGGGAGGCGTTTTCGGTCATCCTGGCTGGCTCACAGAATTCGGTGGGAGGCATTCGGTGGACGGCGGGAAATTACCCCTGTTGTCGCCCCCGAACGGTTCGATCGTCAACTGCAGCGGACCGCTCCGGTATACCTCCGTAAAAACATCGATTGACTTGGCCGGCCTGTCCGCAGTAGTTGCCCGGGTAATGAGATTGGGCTGCCGTGAAGCCTGCCGTCACAGGAACGCGACAGGTGGCAGCGTCTTGAAACACCTTCACTTGACAGATTGCCCGACATGCGAAACCAAAGCGGCCAATCCCGTTCCGCCGCACCCCTGATACGGGCAAAACGGGCCGTCGCTGGTGGCATCCGCAAGGTGGCCGACAGCCCCTGGGCCAAGTTCACCACCGGCGTCGTGCTGCTGACAAGCGGCCTCGACGAGGCGATCGAAACACTATTTGCCGATCTTTCAGCGCTTGAACTCGGCGCCCATCACGGGGTCATCCTGTTGGGCTTCGTCAACGTGATGTCATCGCTCCCCGACATGCTCGACGGTTTGGTCGGCACGTTCTTGGTCGACGAGCACGACGATGCCCCCGTCACTCTTCCGGTCGCATCAGCCAGACAGAACCACGCTGATCGTCCCCAACCAGGCGAGACTGCAGCCCCAGATTCTCTCCGAGCAGCTTCATGACCTCGCGATCCCGCTCGAGGCCCTGCCCCACGAACGTGAAGGGACCGTGGTCGAGGAAGGGGTCGTTGCGAATGAGGTCGCTGCGGAAGTACCCGAGGGACGGGTCGATGAAGAAGACGAGGTCTCCGTCTGGCGGCAGCCGTCGGGCAGCCGCGGGCCGCTGGGCCAGTTGATCGCCGATGAGCGTATGAATCTGCCAGGCTCGCAGCGGCAAGCAACAGACGAGGCTAAGCACGGCAGTGAGACCGGCCACCCGAAGCAGCCAGGGGGCACCTGCCCTCAGAGCGGGCTCAGCTGGAGCTTCTGTCGCCGATGTTCCAGGCGAGTCCTGCCGCCCAGCTGCCAGCCCTGCCGCCAGCAACGGCAGGCTGCCCCAGACCGGAAAGAAATAACGATACCCCCAGCCATGACCACCGCTCATGGGGATCAGCGCATAGGCCAGAAAGGTCACCACAGCTGAGGCCGCCAGCAGCCTGCTGCCGGCCGTCTGCCGCGTCGCCCACCAGCCGCAGGCCGCCAGCACCAGCAGCCCCGGACTATTCCAGGCGATCAGCCGCAGCAGTGAGGCCGTCCGACCGTTGATCAGCATCGGGATCGAGGGCAGCGTCAGTGTTCGTAGATAGCCAGCCAGTCGTCCGGTCAGCCGTTGCCAGTCGGTCGGGCCCGATGCTGGTTCAGGGGCGTCCGCTGAATTCGTTGCCTGCTCGCTGGCAACGGCGTTCACCACCGGTGGCTGCTTGACTCCGCGTTTGACGGCCGACCAGCCAGCGTCGATCGGCAAAAACACCAGGGCGTAGCTGGCACCGATCACCGGCAACCACCGCCAACGCTCCGGCCGCCAGGCCAACCAGATGAGCCACGGCAGGGCGAAGCAGAAATGGGGAAACGGGTTATGCAGCAGCAGGGCAAAGCCCCCCAGCAGTCCGGCTGCGGCCACCCGCCCCAGCGAGGGACGGACCAACAGCCAGGCGTAGGCGAGGTTGCAGACGAGGTGGGGCAGCATGGCATAGAACGACATGCCGTACGCAAAGAAGACCGGCGAGCCCAGAGCGAATAGCACCGCCCAGCCGACGGCTTCACGGCCGTAGAGTTCACGGGCCAGTCCTGCGAGCAGCAGCACCGCCAGTCCGGCCAGGCAGGGATTGAGGGCCCACGGAACACCAAGTGCGGTGAACGGGGTCAGCAACAGGGCGTGGCCCGGTGAATAGTTTGAGCAGGTGGCCCCGGTCTCGTAGGAGACATTCAGAAAATAATCCTTGAATTCCGGGCTGATCAGCAGCGGCGAGAGTGGGGGAGGCCACTGCCCCGTCAGCCTTCCCTGGGCAAATATCTCCGACTGAAACACCGGGGCGTACTCATCCATGGTGAACGGATAGGCGTGATGAGCGATAAGGCAGAGGATGGCACAGAACAAGCCAACGACCGCAGCCGCGACTGCCGGCCAGTTGCCCAGGCGTACAACCAGCGGTTTCACGTCCAACCGTGCCGCGAGGCCGAATGCGAACACCAGGCAACCCATCCCAACTGCAGCGCCGGGCCAGTCGATGTAGCCGATCAGGTAAGCAAACGGCGGGATATATTCGTTCGCCGGCAGAAGCAGCCGCTCCCCGGGCAGGCTCCGGCCGGTCGATGTCAGAAGAAATCGCGAGGCGGACAAGACCGCCGTCGCAATTGCCTGAACGCCGATCAACAGTCCTGGCACCCAAAAAGAGTGCCCGCTGATCGGCAGCGGAAGACGATTTCTTGTGGTTTTTAGGCGAGCCATCAGTGTCATGGGCCACCAACAAAGCCATCCGGGTTTCTGAAACTGCTGCCACGGCATTCGGCAGCCAACTTTTTCAGCGACTTTACGGTAGGGTCCGCACCTCGCGGGGTACCCCGATGCGGTTGTCGAGCCGTTCGATCTCGCGGTGGATCAGGTCGAGGTTCGAGTCGCGGACCGTCGGCAGCTGGAACCGGGCCTGCCGCACGGTGCTGTACCGCAGGTCGGCCACCACCAGTTCCTCACCCGCACCACCGACCGCCAGCAACTTGCCGTGGGCGTCGACGATCCGGCTGCCGCCCCAATATTGCTCGCCATCCCGACTGCCGCAGTGGTTGGTCATGATCACGGGCATGCCGTACATCATGCCGTAAAACTTGATCGCCGTTTCCCAGCCGAGCGGGTTGGAAAAATCGATGCCGACCGCCTCGTGCGACGAAGCCACCGGCATCACCAGAAAGGTCGCCCCGGCCAGGGCCGCCAGATGCACCAGCCCGGGGTTCCAGGCATCGGCACAGATGAAGATGCTGCCGGTCCAGGGCAGCCGGTGGCTGAAGGTCTCGATGTAGCGGCCCCGGGCGAAGTATTTTGCTTCCTCAAGGTTGCCGTAGGTGGCGAGGTTGAGTTTCCGGTGGATAAAGACGACCTCGCCAGCACGCAGGGCGGCAGCCGAGTTGTGAAACTGTGCGGCGTAGCCCTCCTCAACGAAGCCCGCGATCACCGTCATATCACCGGCGTATTCCGCCAATGCCAACAGCCGCGGATCGTGCCGGGTGATGGCCAGGTCGGGCGTCCGGCTGCGGACCTGATACCCGGTCAGGGAGAGCTCGGGAAAGACGAGCACCTCGACGCCTCGCTCCCGCGCCTCGTCGATGAACTGCTTGTGCTTCGCGAGGTTTTCTTCGATTTGGGCTTCAGTGGGGTCGATCTGAGCGGCCGCCACCCGCAGGATGTCGCCCTTGAATGGATTGTGTTCGACCTCGCCATCTGCAGCCATCGTGGGCTCCTTCGCTCTACCACCTCAGCCAACCCAGGGTGCCTGGTAACTCAGCCGCACTCGACGCGATCGTCGGCCCAGGTGCCGGCCTGGGCCAGGATCATATCAGGGTCGGTGAACTGCTCCCGCAGGATCTGCTCATAGATGGCGGCCTCGTCCTCACGCGAGAAGGGGCCGGCACGCCCGGAGGCAATTGCCAGTGCTTCCTGCAGCACGTCAACCGTCCCGGTGCCCTCATCAAACTGGGCCTTCTTCCGCCAGACGAGGTCTGCGGGCAGCAGGTCTTCGACAGCTTTGCGGAGAATCCACTTTTCTGTTGTTACCCGGCCAAAAGGCCGGGGGTGTGACTCCGTACCGGCAGGTGATGAGGCTGAAGTCTGCTCCGGGCCAGGAGGCCGGATGTGTGACTCCGTACCGGCAGGTGATGAGGCTGAAGTCTGCTCCGGGC
>CALAZQ010000266.1 GCA_937926325.1 uncultured Planctomycetaceae bacterium
CCAGTACATCAAGCGGAATTGGGGTGTTGCCACCGGCTTCAAGTCACGGCACGACAGCGGTGCCAACTTTGCTTTCGGCGACGGCACCGTCCGGTTTCTGAATGAAAACATCAACATGGACACCTTTCAACTGCTAGGCCACATCCGTGACGGTCAGCCCATTCCCTCGTATTGATTGAAAAGGCATTGAGCATGTTGTTTCACTTCGACCGGGGGCTGCTGCTCGCAAGTTCTGCCTGCCTCTTGGCTCTTGCTGGCTGCAGCACCGGCTATGAAACCCTCACGGGTACCGTCACCGTCGATGGGAACCCGGCTGCAGCGGGCGTGATGGTGCAGTTCGTTCCCGAGGGGAATACGCGTCCGGCTGAAGGTATTGTCGACTCGACGGGCCGGTTCACAGTGACCTCGGTCGGCAAAGCCGGCGTAATGCCGGGGGCCTACAAGATCTGCCTGATCAACTCGACAGAATCTGTCCCAAAGCCAGCGGGTGGGCTGGAGGCTACGGAGGAACAGGAAGCCGCCGGCATCGCGCCAAAGGGGTGGTTTGAGTACCAGGCGGCGGTTGAGCGGTTTCTGGCCCGACCACCGACCGGTGAGGGCTGGATTCCAAAGTTCTACAATTCGCCCAGCACATCACCGCTACGGTGGAACACGGAAACGGACGGCTTTGAAGTCACCCTCGAAGTCACCTCTGATGACAAACCAGGCTCGTGATCATGCTGCGGTTCAGGGGCCTGGGTCTTGGTGCGGTGGTGATCGCCGTTGGTCTGGCTGCCTGGACGGTGCTCATCCGCGTACGCGATCCAGAGCCACCTCCTGCAGCAGTGCAGCCCGTGGCGATCGCCCGGGACTACGTCCGAAGTGGGCGGAACCTGCTGGCCCAACAACGGCTGCCTGAGGCCTACACCGCCTTTCAGGAGGCGGTTCGGCTGGCCCCCGACCTGGCCGACGGGTACCGGGGGTTGGCAGCTGCCGCCTACGATCAGGGGGCAGTGATCGAGGCGGTTGGTCACCTCGAGCGGGTCGCCGAACTTGATCCAACCGACGGTCGGCCTTTCCGGATGATTGGCCACATCTGTGCCGACCTTGATAAACGGGAAGATGCCGTTGCCGCATTCCGAAAGGCACTCACCCGCAGCCTGACGCCGGCAGCTAAGACAGAGACCAACGAAGAGTTGGCCGAACAGTTGCTCAAACTCGGTGAGGCTGAGAAGGCCCTTGCACAGTTGCCAGAACAGGCAAAGCCGGCCGATGACTCAATTCGGTCGCTGGCGGTTCGAACCGAGGCCACGTGGTCAACCCTCGGCCCCGATGCAGCAATCGACTTGCTGGATCAGGCAATTCCCCTCCGAGCGGCTGAGCCGCAATTGCTGTCGTTGCTCGGGCGGTTGCGTGTTGACCGTGGTGACTATAAGGAGGCGGTTGCTCCTCTCGAGGAGGCAGTCAGGCTCGATCGCACCGACTTGACAACGCTTCAGGCTCTGGCGACCGCCTATCAACGGTTAGACCGGTCCGCTGACGCCGAACGGGTCCGCCGGGAGCGGGCCGAGGTGCAGAAGGCCCTGGAACGGCTCACCTCGCTGACGGTCGATGCCGATGCCCAGCCGTGGAATGCTGCAATCCGTGAGGAACTGGCGGCGATTTGCGAGAGCCTCGGCAAGCAGAGTTTGGCTGCAATGTGGCGGCATGCGGCGTCGGAAGCTCGAAAGATCACTCCAGCCGATCTGAAGAACTGACCGCGGCTGGTTCCATCTGCTGATATCGGCCTGGCGATAAGCTGCTCATCGTCCGCTGACCATCCCGCCACGTCACGGTCACAATGACCACGGCGGGAGGCTCCATTCCCAACCCGAATACCAGCCGCCGATCGCCGTGGGACAGGTAGGTGCCACCACCGACTACGAACCGGGTCTGGGTGCGTTCACCGACGG
>CALAZQ010000267.1 GCA_937926325.1 uncultured Planctomycetaceae bacterium
TTCAACCAGAACCTGCCCTGGGATCAGTTCACCCTCTGGCAGCTCGCCGGCGACCTCCTGCCCAATGCCACCGATGAGCAGATTCTGGCCACCGCCTTCAACCGGCTGCACCAGCAGGAGGTGGAGGGGGGCTCAGTCGAAGAGGAATACCGCGTCGCTTATATCAATGACCGGGTGACCACCTTCGGCACCGCCTTCCTGGGCCTCACCCTCGAGTGCTGCCGCTGCCACGACCACAAATTCGACCCGCTCGCCCAGAAAGAGTTCTATTCGCTCTTTGCCTTCTTCGACGATGTCGATGAGGCGGGGCTGTACTCATTCTTTACGCCTGCCACCCCGACCCCCAAGCTGCGGCTGCTCGACGATGCGATGCGTATCGATCTGGCCCGGGCCGACGAGGCAATCGGCGAAGCGATCGCGGAACTGCGCACCGCTGAGGCGGCCGCCCACGCCCGAGTGCGGGCCTGGCTGGCGGGGGAGGCGGAGCGGCCGCCAGCCCTGGCCGCCCCCGAGGCTGATCGGCTGGCGGGTGAACTCGTGCGGTATGCCTTCGACGAGCGGCGGAAGGACGGCAAATTTGCCAGCCTGCTCGACCTGCCGCCGGCCGCCGAGAAGGACGCTGGTGCTGCGATGCCCACCGATCCCAACAACCCGGCAAAGCCTGAGCAAGCGAAACAGCCGACAGATCATGCCGCCAGTTCTCCGGGCGACAACACGCTCGTCGCCGGCCACAGCGGCCGGGCAATCAAGCTCACCGGCGACCATCCGGTCAAAACACCGGTGGGTAACTTCCGCCGTAGTCAGCCTTTCAGTGTCTCACTCTGGCTGCAGGTGCCGACTGCCTACGACCGGGCGGTCGTCTTCCATCGCTCGAAGGCCTGGACCGACGCCGGCAGCCGTGGCTACGAACTGCTTGTCGACAAGGGCCATCTCCGCTGGTCGCTGATCCACTTCTGGCCCGGCGATGCTGCCAGCGTGCGGGTGACCGAACCGCTGCCGACTGGCCAGTGGGTGCATGTCGCCGTCAGCAGTGATGGCTCGGGCCGGGCAGCCGGCCTCAAGGTCTTCGTGAACGGCCACCCGGCCGCCACCGACATCGTGCGGGATAATCTGACCCGTGAGATCACTGGCGGGGGTGGCGACACGATCACGATTGGTGAGCGGATGCGGGACCATGGCCTGAAAGACGGCCTGGTCGATGACTTCCGGGTCTTTGATCGGGCGTTGTCCCTGCTGGAGGTTCGGGATTGCTTTGCCCCGGGCAGCCTGGCGGAAACCCTGGCCGCGGGCAGTGACGTCGAGGCGATTGGTGACTACTGTGCCGCCGCGGTTGATGACGACGCCGCCGACAAACGGCAGGCCCTCGAGGATGCCCGGCGAGCCCGGGATGACCTGGCCGAAAAGCCGC
>CALAZQ010000268.1 GCA_937926325.1 uncultured Planctomycetaceae bacterium
GGATCAAGCACGATTGATGCCGAATTGATGCAATACCGCAGTCCCGTGGGGGGCGGGCCGTCGTTGAACACATGCCCCAGATGGGCCCCACAGCGGCGGCAGGTCACCTCGGTGCGGATGCCGAAGCCGGGGATCCCGGCGAGCGATCGGTCCTCATGCTCGGCGATCACCTCTCCCTTCACGTCGCCGTCCTTCGCATCGATTGGGGCGAAGAAACTTGGCCAGCCGCAGCCGCTCTCGAACTTCTCCCCGGAGCGGAACAAGGGTTCTCCGCAGCAGATACACCGGTACGTTCCAGGGGTTTTGGTGTTCCAGTATTTCCCGGTGAAGGCCCGCTCGGTCCCCTTTTTTCTGGCGATCGCAAACTGTTCGGGGGTCAGCCGCTGCCGCCATTCGGCGTCGCTTTCCGGAATCTCATTGTCGGGCAAACGGCCGGCAATCGCCGGATTTTTCTGAGCCGATCGGTCCATCGCTCGTGTCCTCGCTGGTGAAGATTGCTGCCCCGAGACGACGCAGGTATTCGTCAACGCCATGATGCCGACCAGCCAGCCGAACCGTCCAGATTTTACCACCAGCATCGTCTTCTCCTTCGGAATATCCTGTGACCTCCTCGTCCCAGCTCACCCGTGGGACCCACCTCCGTCGATCACCGCCGGGACGGGAGTTTCTCCGGCACATAAACGTGGTCCCGCTTCCGCAGCACTTCCGCTTTGAGGATTTTATCGGGCTCGCCACCCCCCCGCTCTCCCTCGGTCCGCTGCAATTTGGGTAACACATCAAATCCCTCGATCACCCGTCCAAACACGGTGTGTCGGCCATCAAGGTGTTCGGTGGGCCTGAAGGTGAGGAAGAACTGTGAACCACCCGTATTTTTGCCGGCATGGGCCATCGACAGGCTGCCCAGAAAGTGCTTTCGGGCACCGGGCTGATCACATTCACAAGCAATCGCGTAGCCGGGACCGCCCGTTCCCGTCCCGGTCGGGTCGCCCCCCTGGGCCATGAACTGCGGAATCACCCGGTGGAATGGAGTGCCGTCGTAGAAGTGCTGTTCCACCAAACTGATGAAGTTCGCGACGGTATTGGCCGCCTCGTTCTCAAACAGTTCGACGATGATCGTGCCCTTGGTGGTCTCGATTTTGACTCTGGGCAGGTTATCCGCTTCCGCTTCGGCAGCCCGCTTGGCCATCTCAGCTTCAACCTTCGGCCGCTCTGCTGCGATCGCCCGCTCGAGTGATTCGATTTTGCCGGGATTGACCCCAGCGGCAGCAGCCGCCTTCACAAACTCGGCTGCCTCGTCCAGCTTCGATACCGTCATCGCCGCCGTGGCACCGGCAAGCAGCGTCGGGCCGTCGGCAGCCCCCGCCCCCCGCAGTGTTTCAGCGACCGCCAGAGCCTTGAGGGGATCGTCGGACGCCATCGCCCCCTGAATCACGTCGCGCACGACCTGAACAGCGGCCTCGTTTTCCGGTTCCGCGAGGAGCACCGCCGTGGCACTGGTCTCGAGACTGGCGGCCGCTGCCCGGGCCTCGTCGCGGGCGGCGTTAAACCGGGCCTCAATCTGCTGCTTATCGGCACCGGGTTGCTGGTATTCAGCCTGAAGCGCCGCCAGTTCGCCAATCAGCCGCTTGAGATCCTGCTGGGCCTCGGCGAAGGTCTGCCTGGCATTCGCCGCCAGTTCGTCGGCGTCGCTTTCCACCACGGGAATGTCGGCTGCCGCGGCCTCCACAGACCAGGCCAAGCCTGGGAGCAGAGCCACCCCCAGCAGGGCTGCTGTCAGTCGTGCGATCGCCCGGCCCGCCGCGTCGCGGTGGCAGATGGTACCAGCGTGCATCGTCTTCCTCCCAAAAAATACGGGCAGCACCGGAGCGGGCTGCGGCACCATTCGTACGATACCATGTCACGGTCCCGGTAGTGATGACAAGCCGCATCCTCCGCCACCAGCCCCCTCCGCAGCCTGCCCATGCCCCGGAAAAAACCTGCCCGAGTTGCTCACCGAACAGAGCGGTCCGAAGCCGGCATCCGGCGGAGGCAATCGGCAGGTGAGCCGCCTGCCGACCCGTCCAGCCCTCCACGGATCATCGGAGGTGAACTTCGCGGCCGACGGCTGGCATTCCGACCCGGTGGCCCCACGCGGCCGATGAAAGACCGGGTCAGGGAAACGGTGTTCGACCTGCTGGGAACGGACGTCCGGGGGGCCACGGCGATCGACCTGTTCGCCGGCACCGGGGCCATCGGCTTCGAGGCGATCAGCCGCGGGGCTGTACGGGCGATTTTTGCGGAGCGGCACTTTCCAACGGTGGCCTGCCTCCGGCGATCAGCCGCCGATCTCGGACTGACCGAGCGGGTCGAGATCGTTCCCGGGGATGTCCTGCTGTGGCCAAAGCGGTTACCCCGATTGCCTGATGGCGATCCCTGGCTGATCTTCGTTTCGCCCCCCTGGGCGATGTTTCAGACGCACGCCGCTGAACTCAACCGCTTGCTCGAGGCTCTCGCCTCGGCCGCTCCGGTCGGCAGCCGGCTGCTTGTCGAGGCTGAAGCCGACCCGGCTGCGGGTTCGCTGCCGGAACGCCTCACCGACCGACCCGACGAAACGCTCTGGGACACCCGCCCGCTGCTCCCCGCCATTCTGCACCTCAAACGCCTTTGATCTCAGAGCGGCCGACCGTGCGTTAGAATCGGGTCGGGAAGATTCCGGTCCCGGTGAATGGAGCATGACCATGGACGTTATCAATCGCAACGATGCCATCCCCTTTACGACTGTCGACGGATCAACGATTCGCGAACTGCTGGCCCACCGTAATTCGGCGATCCGCCACCAATCGCTCGCCGAGGCCCGCCTGCCGCCGGGGCAGGCGACGACGCCACACCATCACGCTGTCACTGAGGAGATCTACTATCTCCTCTCAGGCACAGCCGAGATGACACTGAACGGAGAAACCCGTGCGGTCGGCCCCGGGGACGCGATCGCCATCCCGCCGGGGAGCCGGCACACCATCCGCAATACCGGCACGGAAGAACTTGTCTTTCTCTGCTGCTGCGCACCGGGGTACGAGCACCCCGACACCTTCCTGGAAAGCCCCACTCCATCCGCACCTGCGTGACCCCACATGCCCGACCGCTTCAGCGAAATCCTTGTCAGCAAGGGAATCATCAGCCAGGAACAGCTCACCGAAGCGACCAAGGTCGCAGGTGATTCCGGCAAAAAACTGCACGAAGAGATCCTCCGGCTCGGCTATGCCCCGCCTGCCCGAGTGATGAAGGCGTTGGCCAAGGCCAACCGCATGGCGTTCACCGATCTCGAAGGCATGACGGTGCCGGATGAGGTGATCGACCTGGTGCCTGAGAGTGTCGCCCGCGAGAACACCATCCTGCCCCTGCGTGAGGAAGGAACAATGCTGCGGGTTGCCACCAGCGACCCGACCGACATCGACACCCAGGAGAAGCTGCGGTTCATCCTCAACCGCGAAGTCGAAATGACCCTGGCGATGCGGGATCAGATTGTCGAGAGCATCAACCGGCACTACGGCTCGGGTGACGGTGAAAGTGCCGACTCGATGCTGACCCAGGAGTTCACCGACACCGAGATCGACTTCACCGAAACCACGGTCGAGCAGGAGGCGGCGCTCAAGCAGGACGAAGACGAGTCTTCGGCACCGGTGGTCAAGCTGGTCAACCTGATCATCACCGAAGCGGTGACCCTCAAGGCAAGCGACATTCACATCGAACCGTTTGAAAATGAGATCCGGGTGCGCTATCGGATTGACGGCCGGCTGGTGGTTCGGGACAGTGCCCCCCGGCGACTGCTCGGCGCCATCCTCTCCCGCATCAAAATTCTTTCCCGGCTCGACATCGCCGAACGCCGACGGCCCCAGGACGGCCGGATCAAAATCACCACCCAGGACGGCAAGGACTTTGACCTTCGCGTCAGCGTGCTGCCGACCAATCACGGCCAGTCGGTGGTGATGCGGCTGCTGGACAAAGACAACATCAAGGTCGGCATCCGTCAGCTTGGCCTCTCAGAAAACGACTTCCGCCAGTTCAAGAGCCTCATCCGCCGGCCCAACGGCATCATCCTCGTGACCGGGCCGACCGGCTCCGGCAAGACGACGACGCTCTACGCCTCGCTGAACGAACTCAACCGCTCAGACACCAAGATCATCACCGCCGAGGATCCGGTCGAGTACTACCTCAGTGGCATCAACCAGGTGGAGGTGAAGCACAACATCGGGCTCGATTTCGCCCGGGTCATTCGGGCCATGCTGCGACAGGCGCCGAACGTCATCCTGGTGGGTGAGATGCGTGACACTGAAACGGCCCAGATGGGCATTCAGGCGTCACTGACGGGCCACCTCGTCTTCAGCACGCTGCACACCAATGACGCCCCGAGCGCCGTCACGCGAATGATCGACATGGGCGTTCCCGCCTATCTGGTCGCTTCAAGTGTCGTGGCGGTGCTGGCCCAGCGGCTGGTGCGGCTCAACTGCTCCAACTGCAGGCAGCCACACGAACCGCTCGAGAGCGAACTGCAGGCGGCCGGCTTCACACCGGACCAGCTCGCGACGGCCAACTTCATGAAGGGCCGGGGCTGCGTGAAATGCCAGAAGCGGGGCTACAAAGGGCGGATGGGGATCTTCGAACTGATGGTGCTGAACAACAAAATTCGTGAGCTTGCCTTCCAGGGCGCGGCCACCCAGGACATTCGCCGGGCGGCCGTCGCCGGGGGGATGCGGGTCATGTTCGATGACGGCCTCGAGAAGGTTCTGCAGGGCCGGACGACCCTTGATGAAGTCTTCCGGGTGGCAAAAAAGTCTGAATAGGGCCGGTTCAGCGGCTTCTGTCGCTACCGATTGCCGCCCTCGCCGGGGAAACTCATCTCGACACCGCGGAAGGGCCGGGGCTAGGGTGGACGGCTGGATTACCAGCCGCCGGGAGAGAATGCCCCATGGACGTTTCGATCCGTTTTGGTCACTGCTGCCGGCTCACCACCATGCTCGGTGTCGCCGCGCTCGTTGCGAGCCCCGCCGGGGTCGCCCAGACTGTTCCAACCGTCGCCGGCCCGGAAGTCCAGACGGTGGTCGCCTCCCGGCAGACACTCGACCAGTTCTTTGGGCTGCAGATCGAATCGATTCCGCCGAGCATGCTCCAGGCAGCCTCCGGCGTGGCGATCTTTCCCAACATGATCAAGGGGGGGTTCATCCTTGGCGTCAACTATGGCCGAGGAGTCCTGCATGTCCGGAATGCCGATCGCTCTTGGACCGCCCCGGTAATGGTGACAATGGGTGGCGGCAGCATCGGCTTTCAGGCGGGTGTGCAGGCAGCCGACATCGTGCTGGTCTTCAAGACCCCGCAGAGCCTGACAAACATTCTCAACGGGCAGAAGGTGACGCTGGGAGCCGACGCCTCCATCGCGGTGGGGCCGGTCGGCCGGCAGGCCAATGCGGCGACAGACGCCCGGCTCGGTGCGGAAATCTACTCGTATGCCAGAAGTCGGGGGCTGTTCCTCGGCGTCTCCCTGGGCGGTGCCGACCTGTCGGTCGATCATAATGCCGACGGCGTGCTCTACGGCCGCTACGGGGTGAGTCCGGCCGACATTTTCAACAATCGGGGCATTGCCATCCGCCCCGAGGTCCAGCAGCTTGTGGCCGACCTCAACGCCCGCTCAGGGGTGCAGCCGGCAATGGTTCAGCCGGGTGGCATTCCTCCGGCCAGCCAGTTTCAGGCCCAGCCCCCGGCCATTCCAGCGGCCCCGGGTGCTCCCGCGATTGTGCCGGTCCACCCGCCAGGGCAGCCGCAGCAACTCCCCCCGTCACCGTTTCCTGGCTGATAACTTTCCGCTCGAAGAAACGATAGAGCGC
>CALAZQ010000269.1 GCA_937926325.1 uncultured Planctomycetaceae bacterium
CAAGATAGACAACTCTCGTTTGGTGGAGCACATACCGTGCCGAACACCATTGACACGACGTTCGTGTTTGCCGTGAAGCAGCAAGTACACGCGGCTCCGTAAGGTCTGAAGATTTTCGGGGGAGCAGGATGCTCAGGCTTTGTGTGAACTGCCGGCTCACCGGCTTGACAGGTAGGTTCGCCGTGTTCCCGCACAACAGCTGTTGAGCGGGTTTCATCGGCGAAACCGCCGAGTTTTTGGCCTTCGCCCCGCCTCGGCTTTTCGCTACTGTTCCTCACCCGTCGGCGGCCGCGGTGCTTTCGTGACCGCCGACCGAGTGTTCCCACACCCTGAGGAGCCGCTCCATTATGGATCGCACCCAGTTGTCGGCCGTCGTGCTCGACCTGCTCGAGAAGGAAACCGGCGAAACCTACGAGTCGCTCGAGGAATCGACCACGCTGGCCGAAGGGCTTGGCCTCGACTCACTCGACATGGCTGGCCTCGTCCTCCACATCGAGAGCCACTTCGGCATCCAGATCGAGACCGAGCTGCTCGACAAGATCAAGACTGTCGGCCAGATGCTCGACACGCTGGAAGAAAAACTGACCGCCAAGGAGGCTGCCAAAAAGGCCGCCTAGCTGCCGGCGGGAAAAATGCTGTGGCGGTTTTTTGAGAACCGTCCTGCAGCAAGCTGAACACCCCGTGGCAGCCGAGCCACCGCGATTGGCTCAGTCGCCCTGCTCCATGACTGCCGGCATGTCGCACGATGTCCCGAAGAACGCCGTTCCCCCCGGTGCCTGCCTGATCAGGGGTGGCCAGGTGATCACAGTGCGTCGGTCCGAAATTGCCGACTTGGCGAGGCAGCCGTCTCCGGCCGGGGCCCCAACCCTGCCGCCGCGGTTCCTGCGGCACGCCGATGAGCAGACAGTCGTTGGCGTGCGGGCCGTGCTTCAGACGCTTGCGGAAACTGCAAGTGATGCCACCGACCTCGCGTACGATGCCGTGATAGCAGCCAGCTGCCGCGCCGGTCAGCCGACTGCCGCCCGGACGATGGTGGCGCTGAAGCAGCAAGGACCGGTCGGGGTCACGCCCCACGTCGTGCCCCAGTGCTCGCTCCACTCGCCCGCCTCGGCAGTGAGCGTCGGTCTCGGCATGCACGGCCCCACGATCGGCGTTGCCGGTGGGCCGGCAGCCATCGCCGAAGGCCTGCTCGCCGCCAGCACCCTGGCCATGTCGCTTGCCGCCACCCAGCCTGCGGCTGCCATCTGGCTCGTGGTCACCGGCTGGGATACGACACCAGTTCTCGATGATGAGGCGACGCCCACGACCGATCCAACCTGCCGGGGCTTCGCCCTCCGGCTGCAGCCACTCACGACCAGCGGACCGCTGCCAGAGTCCGCAGTCCTGAGGATCGAGCCGTGCAACACGCGGGAATCAGCCGATCGACCCGCCGCCGACCCACCACTGTGGGAGTTCTGTGAACGACTCACCCAAGGCAGGGCGACCAGCATCGGCTGCGGACGGGGACTGACCGCCGTGCTGGTGCCGGGTGAACTCGGATTTGGCGTTGGCTCACCGACAAATGCACGGGAGGCAGCCTGATGGCCGACCCGACTCCCGCGATTGCCGTCACCGGCATCGGTGCCGCCACACCGCTGGGCAACTCGTTCGGAGCTATCGCCGACGCCCTTGCTGCCGGCCGCTCGGGGATTGGCCGCTACGACGCCGGCACCTATGGCCGGCCCCAGGAACATCCGGCGGCTGCAGTTGCTGACATTCCCTCTCCGCCGGCCCACGTTGTCAATCTCCCACCGGGTGACTTTGGCCGCCGTAGCCGCTTGGAACAGCTTGCCCTCGGCCCCGCCGCCTGGGCGGTCCACGACGCCGGGCTCGTCTCTGGCTCGCAGCAGGCTCCACAGCCAAATCGCATCGGGGTCATCGCCGGCATCGGCGCCGAGCAGCTGAAGGATTGGGAGCGTGACTATCTCGATGGCGGCCGGGATGTCTTCAGCCCCGCCGACCGGCCGACGCTGGTGCAGCGGCTGGCGACAACCCTCGGCATCACCGGCCCCACCACAACGGTTGCCGCGGCCTGTGCCTCCAGCGGCTTTGCCCTGGCACTGGCCCGGTCCTGGCTGACGGCCGGCTGGGTCGATGCCTGCCTGGTGGGCGGCTGTGATGTGCTCAGCCCGACGGCCCTGGCCGCCTTTCACAACCTGCGGGCCCTTTCCCGCCGCGACGACCATCCGCAGCAGGCCTCGCGGCCCTTCGATCGTGATCGCGACGGGTTCGTGATGGGTGAAGGAGGGGTCTTCTTCATGCTCGAACGCCGGGCCGATGCCGATCGCCGCGGCGTCGACTGCTACGGTGAACTGGCAGGGGTCGGCATGTCGGGTGACGCCAGCCACATGGTGACACCCTGCAGCGATCCGACCGAGGCCGCCCGGGCCATCGCCGCCGCGGTGGCTGACGCCGGACTGCCAGCCGAGCAGATCGACTACATCAACGCCCACGCCGCCGGCACGCCGGTAGGGGATGCGGCCGAGGCTGCCGCCATCCGCACAGCCCTCGGGCCAGCCGCCGATCGGGTGCCGGTCAGCTCAACCAAGAGCATGTCGGGCCACCTGATCAGCGCCGCTTCTGCGTTTGAGGCGGTGGCCTGTCTGGCCGCGATCGACCGCGGTTTCCTGCCCCCCACCATCAACCTTGATGCACCGGACGAGGCCTGCCGGCTGGCCCATGTGCCGCATACGGCAGTCACCGCGCGGGTCGACATTGCCGCCAGCAACTCCTTTGGCTTTGGCGGCGCCAACCTCTGCCTGGTGCTCAAACGAGCCGCCTGAATCGAAACCACCTTTCACCCATTTCCCGTTTCAGCTTTGGAGTTTTTGCATGCCCACCACCTCAGCGACGCTTCCGACCCTGACACTTCCCACCATCGGTGCCGCCACCGACAGCCTGCTTGCCACCCTGGTTGCCGACTGGCACGTGGTCGAGCCGGCGCACAGCCAGACCGACCTTGCCGGCAAGATCTGTGACCTGCACCGGTTCAACTTTCTGCTCTGGCACGAGGAAGACATCGCCCGCTCACCTGATGTCACCGACACCAAGATCGCCGCCGTGAAGCGGGCGATCGACGGCTACAACCAGGCCCGCAATGACGCCATCGAGAAGGTCGACGACTGGCTGATCGAGGAACTCGCCCGCCGGGGCGTGACGGCGGCCGCCGATGCACCGGCTGCCACCGAGACCCCGGGTGCGGCCATCGACCGCCTGAGCATTCTCGAGCTCCGTCGGTTTCACATGCGGGAGCAACTCGAACGGGAGGACGCCAGCCAGGAGCACCGCGAGAAGGTTGCCGGCAGGATGGTCATCCTCGACCAGCAGCGGGATCATCTGATCACCGCCCTCGACCGGCTGCTCACCGAGATCTTCGCCGGCCAGCGACCGCTACGGGTCTTTCGCCAGATGAAGATGTACAACGACCCGACGATGAACCCCTACCTCTACAAGTCGGCCGCCAAGCCAGCCGCCTGATAGAGAGCCGTCCAGGGTGATCGCGGTCAGCATGTCGCAGCGACCGCGGCCCGCTCATCGCACTCGTTCAGTCGGCATCAATCCGGATTCGCCGTCTATAGATCCGGTCTCCGTTGGTCACGACCAGGATGTCCTGCCGGGGGCCGGCCAGCATACAACTGGTGAGTGGCTTAACCGGGCCATCCCGCTTGGGTGGCGGCAGCAACCCACTGTGCCGGCCGGTCGGATCGAAGACCTGCACCCCGAGGGCTGAGGTGATGAAGAAACGACCGGCTCGGTCGACTGCCATGCCGTCACCCCGCGAGGCCGTCTGATAGGGCGGTGGCTGGTTGAAGGCAAACTCACCGTTGGGGTCGACCGGTCGCCAGAGCGTCATGGCTGGCAGCTTGGCATCGAGACTACCGTCAGTTTTCAGGCGGAACATCCAGGCGTGTTGTCCACGGTACTCCGACACCGCCAGCGTGCCACCATCGGGTGAAAAGGCGATACCGTTGGGGGCGATGATATCAGTGGCCACGACTGTCGTTTCCCCAGTGGCAGGATCGACGCGGGTTACCTGTCCAGCCTTGGTCTCAGTGATGTAGATGAGACCAGCACCGCTGACCGCAAGGTCATTGGGGGCAAGCCCCTTTGCTACCTCGGTGACCTCACCGGTGGCAGGATTGATACAAATCACCCGCTGCTTTGCCCCCTGGCAGGCATAAAGCAGGCCGTCAGGACCAAACTCCAGCCCACTGACGCTCTCGCGGGTAACAGTGCTGCGGGTGTCGCGGCCTGCCTCCACATCGGCCGCCTCAATCCGATAGACCGCGGGTTCTTTCATGTCGCAAAAGAAGAGATTGCCGTCAGCGTCACTGCAGGGGCCGTCCGCAAAGCCGAGCCCGGTCACAAGTGGCTGCCAGTCCTCACCTGGAATCAGCAGCTTCATCAGGGTCATGTCACCGCGGAGGTTACCGGCCACATCAACCTCGGGTGCGGCCTGTTCCGAACGCCAGAGCCAGGTCAGGGCATCGGGAAAAAGTGCTGATGCATGCTCGGCGTTGTGGCCGTAGCCCTCGGCCCAGTCAAACCGCAGGTCATACCCCATTGAACGCAGGGCGGCGGCCAGCTGGCGGTTGGCAATCGGCCAGCTACCGAAGGGGTTGTCGAGATCACCGCTGGTGTCGGCAAGATAAATCCGGAGCGGCTTGGGCTCGGTCTGCCGAATCAATGACGGATAGACATTGCCGCCCCGCAGGTTGGTAAAGCTGCCGATCGTGGAGAGCACCTTCCGGAAGGCATCGGGCCGTTCCCATGCGACCGTGAAACTACAGATGCCGCCGGAACTTGCCCCGCAGATCGCCCGCATCTCGGGGTTGGGGGAGATGACGTACCGCTTCTCAACTTCGGGAATGATCTCCTCGAGCAGGAATCGGCTGTAGCGATCACCAAGACTGTCGTACTCAAAGCTCCGGTTGGATGACTTCCAGGGGCTCTTAGGGTCCGGCTTGTCGCTGGCATGGCCGGGATTGAGGAAGACGGCAATCGTCGGCGGCATCTTTCCAGCTGCGATCAGATTGTCGAAGACGACCGGCACCCGCCACTGGCCATCTGGTTTCTGATAGCTGTGACCGTCCTGAAAAACCATCAACGCCGCCGGGCGATCGGCTGTATACTGGGCCGGTACATAGATGGCCCAGTCACGAACAGTGTTGGGAAAGACGGCTGATTTCCAGGGAGGCATCTGCTCGACCCGGCCGTGGGGCACATCGTCTCGAGGTACGGCCAGCGGATGCGGCTGCCAGTGCGGTTGAGTGGTGGCGACAGCAGGCCTCGCCGCTGCCGGCTCATCCGACCAGAGCCAACGGAGATCCTCTGCCAGCCGCAGGCCGGCCGCCTTGGCATTGTGGCCGCCCTCAGTCCAGGTCAGACGGTGTTGATAGCCCGCAAACTCGAGGGCAGCCGCCACGTCTTCATTGCCCAGTGGCCAGTTGCCAAACAGGTTGTCGAGGTCATCGCGGCCTTCCTGCAGGCAGACGCGGATTGGCTTGGGGCTGTTCTTTGTCTGACGAATGAGTCCGGGGTAGGCCCAGCCGCCGCGAATGTTGGTGAAGCTGCCGATATGGCTAAGGACCCGCCCGAATTGGTCGGGACGCTCCCAAGCTGCGGTGAAGGCACAGATTCCGCCCGAAGAGATTCCGCAAATCGCCCGATCGGCAGGCTGGTCAGAGATGGTGAGCCCATTGGTCGCCACGGGAAGAAACTCTTCGACCAGAAACCGGGCGTAGCGATCGCCCATTGAGTCATACTCAAACGAGCGGTTGCTCCGAGCCTTGGCCCCCGGCCGTTCTGGTGGAATCACACCAGGATTAACAAACACCGCCACCGTCGCCGGCAGCTCACCGCGGTGAATCAGATTGTCGAGGAGGACCGGTACGCGAAAGCTGCCATCGGGCTTGGCATAGTTCCTGCCGTCCTGAAAGACCATCAGCCGGGCGGGAGTACCCGCCTCATACTGAGCCGGTACATACACTGCATAGTCCCGCTCAGTCCCCGGAAAAATCGTGCTGGTGGTGAACCGGCCCTCACGGAGTGTTCCCCGGGGAACCCCCGGCTGCGGCGTGCGAATCGCATCATCCTCAGTCGGTTCTGCCGCCGGCACTGCTGCCATCACGAGCACTGCTGCGAGAACCGCCAGCGGGCGGAGAAAAGGTGGCCCAACTCTTTCATTGAAAGGATACATCATGAGAAATCCTTGATCGGTTAAGGCAACAGCCAGTGACGTCGTCGCACCGCAACCCGCGGAAGTTGGCAGCGTAGCCGGTAGGCAACCGGCAGGAAACCACCCGCGATCGTCTTCCTTGTCGCGTGATGACGCCGCTCAAGCGAGCACCCCGTGAACCAGCTCGCCATGCACGTCGGTCAGGCGGTAGTCACGGCCCTGGTGGCGGAAGGTGAGTCGGGTGTGGTCGAGGCCCAGCAGGTGCAGGATCGTCGCATTGAGGTCATGCACGTGTACCGGGCTGTCGGTGATGGCAAAACCGAGTTCATCGGTTGCCCCGTGGATCATGCCCGGCCGGGTGCCACCCCCGGCCAGCCACATGGTGAAGGCATCCTTGTGATGGTCGCGACCGGCCGTGGTCTGCTTGCCCGCTGAGTTTGCACCCTGAGCCAGCGGGGTGCGGCCAAATTCACCACCCCAAACAACGAGGGTCTCATCAAGCAACCCCCGCCGTCGCAAGTCGGTAAGAAGCGCCGCCATTCCCTGATCGACGTCGCGACACTTCGACGGCAGCCGGCTGGCCAGCCCGCCCCCTGGGCAATCCACTGCTCAAGGTGTTTCTGCTCGCTGGGGGCCAGCCCTGGTCCCCGCGGCGGCATTGCCTCGTCGTCATCCCGC
>CALAZQ010000270.1 GCA_937926325.1 uncultured Planctomycetaceae bacterium
GAAGAAGTCTGACCACAGCCGGCGGCTGTTCTGGTGCATCCGCCATCTGCCATACTATTTGGCATCTGTGCCGGGGGCGTCGGTGCCCGGCCTGACCATCCAGAGGACATTCCCATGCGTTGCTCTCCCTGCAGCCGTCGCTTGAGCAGCTGGCTGATTGCTGCTGTCTGCCTGATGCTTTCGCCGGTGATCTTTGCCGCCGACTGGCCGACCTTTCGCGGCACTGACCGCACCGCCGTCGCCCCCGACACCGACCTGCTGGAGCAGTGGCCCGAAGGTGGCCCGCGGCTGCTCTGGACGGCGACCGGTGCCGGCCGTGGCTATGCCAGCGTCGCCATCGCCGGCGACAAGATCTTCACGCTGGGGGACAACCTGTCTGCCGCTCCCGATGCCAATGAATACCTCTCCTGTTTTGACCGCGCGACCGGCCAGCGGCTGTGGATTGCACCAACCGGTGAGCCTTGGAACAACGGCCAGGACAGCTGGCAGGGCTCGCGGAGCACCCCGACGGTCGATGACGGCATCGTCTATGTCCTGACCCCGCACGGCAAACTCGTGGGGTGCCTCGCCGAAAGCGGGCAGGTCGGCAAGGTGATCGATCTGCAAGCTGCTTTCGGGGGCAAGAAAGGTGACTCCTGGGGCTACAGCGAATCGGTACTGATCGACGGCGACCGCCTCGTCTGCACGCCCGGCGGAGAGCGGGCCACGATGGTTGCCCTCGACAAGAAGACCGGGCGGCAGCTCTGGGCATGTTCGTTCCCCGGTGATCGTGGTGCCGGCCATGCCTCGATCGTCATCAGTGAGGTCGGTGGGAAGCGGATTTATGTCCAAACCACCGCCAGCGGCGCCTTCGGGGTGGACGCCGAGAGTGGCCGGCTGCTCTGGAGTTATCCAATCGACAAGACCACGGCCGTCATCCCCACCCCGATTGTCCGTGATGACCTGGTCTACATCGTCGCCGGCTACAAGCGGGGCGGTGCCTTGCTGCGGCAGGTGCCACAGGGCAATGGTGGTGTCACCATCGAGGAGCTCTATGGGCTCAAGCCGGAACTGGCCAACAAGCATGGCGGCGTGGTGCTGGTGGGCGACCATCTGTACGGCTGCGCCGATGACCGTCCGATCATCATCTGTGCCGACCTCATGACGGGCGAGACGGTCTGGAAGGAGCGGGGCAGCGGCAAGAACTCGGCGGCCATCGCTGCCGCCGACGGGCACCTCTACATCCGCTATCAGGACGGCACGATGACGCTGGCGAAGGCCGATCCCGGCCAGTTTGTCGAGGTCTCGAGCTTTCAGATTCCCGGCAGCGGCGACCGGCCCAGCTGGGCCCACCCGGTCATTCTCGACGGCCGGCTCTACCTGCGGGAGGGCGACTCAATCCTCTGCTACGACATCCAGCAGCGGTAGTCATGGTGAGGTTACCAACTAATCCGTTGGAACAGCCGCGGCAGGAAGACGATCAGGCCGATCACCACCGCTGTGCCGGCCGCCAGCAGTACGGCGGCACTGGCGATGTCGAGGGCGTCTCGCAGCCGCGGATGAAACCCGGTGTCGACCGCGCGGGCCAGTGACTCGATTGCCGTGTTGAAGGTTTCGGCCACCAGCACCAGGCCGATCGCCAGCATCAGCAGGCCCCAGTCGGCCGCCGACACCTGCAGGACCGCAGCCGCCAGCACGACGACCGCGGCAACAGCCAGATGCACCGCAAAACTATGCTGCGTGCGGAGGGCACGCCGGAGCCCCCGAAACGCATGCCCGAACTTCTGCCGCCACGAGTGCGGGCGAAACCGGCCGACCATGCCGCTGGCTACCCAACCTTCACGTAGGGGTCGCCCTTCTTCCAGTTGCAGGGGCAGAGTTCATCACTCTGCAAGGCGTCGAGCACCCGCAGCACCTCGGCCACGTTGCGGCCCACCCGGCCCTGGTTGACATCCACCCACTGGATCACCCCGTGGGGGTCGACGATGAAGGTGGCCCGCTGGCAGTAGCCCTCGGTTTTCTCCAGGATGCCCAGTTCAGCCCCGAGTTTCTGGGCCGCGATCAGCGGGTAGCCCAGATCCTTCAGGTCTTCATGGGACCGCCGCCACATCATGTGGCACCACTCATTGTCGGTGCTGCCACCCACCACGCTGGTGTCGCGGTCGGCGAAGTTCTTCAGCTGCTTGTTGAACTCGGCCAGCTCGGTCGGGCAGACGAAGGTGAAATCCTTCGGGTAGAAGAAATAGACGGTCCACTTGCCTGCATAGTCGGCGGTGGAGAGCAGCTTGATGTCCTCCTTTTCGGTACCGACGCAGGCCTGAACCGAAAACTGTGGAAATTCGTCGCCGACTGTGAGCATGGTGCTGTCTCCGGAGTATGTGCTGATCGCGGAAAAAGGCCGCAGCAAGGGCAAGCAGCAACACTCGCTGGCCCGCTCCCGCCGTTGCCAGAGTGTAGAACGGGGGCCTGAGCCGTTCAACAACCGCCGTTCCCCGACCATCGGCTCCCGAGAGGCCTCATGCCGCCCGCCCCTTTCGACAGTTCCCCCGCCATCCATCACGATCGGCTCTCCGGCCGGGATGTCTTCATCGCTCCCCGGCGGGCCGACCGGCCCAATGACCATGCCGCGGGGGCGGCCGGACCCTGCCCCTTCTGCGGCGGTAACGAGCATCTCACTGCTGCCGACCTCGTCCGCTGGCCCGAGCCAACAGCCGGCAGCTGGAAAGCGCGAATCGTGCCCAACCGCTATCCGGTTGTCGAGCCGATCACCGCTGGTAACCCCGACAGCCAAACGGCCACTGGCCAACCCGCCGCCATCACCGCAGCCCACGGGCTGCACGAGGTTGTGATCGAGTCGCCTGCGCATGTCGCCTCGGTCCTCGACGTACCGGCCGCAGACTGGCAGCAGGTCTGGAAGCTCGGCCAGCGGCGGCTGGGGCAGCTGGCTGCCGCCGGCCAGTTCAGCTGGGCAACCATCTTCAAAAATGGTGGGCTCGCCGCCGGGGCCTCGCTTGAGCACCTGCACAGCCAGTTGATCGCCATCGACCGCGTGCCCCCCACGATCCTTGCCAAGTGTCAACAGCTGGCGGCGGCACCGACCCGGTTTGCTGAGTTGCTTGAAGACGCGGCGGCGAGTGACCGCGTTGTCAGTCGCCGCGGCGGCCTCGTCGCCCTGGTGCCGCCGGCACCGCGGCAGCCCTTTGAAGTCTGGCTGGTGGCCGACTCCCCGGCAGCATTTTTTCATCAGGCGGCTGCCGCGGATGTCGAGGCCGTGGCGGAACTGACCCAATGCTTCGCCGCGGCGATCGAGCGACTTGTTCCTGCCGCCAGCTACAACTGGTGGCTGCATCAGTTTCCCGATCGGGCACCTGCTGAACTTGTGCCACTGGCCGCACGCTGGCATTGGCACCTGGAGATCCTGCCCCGGCTGGCTCCGCTGGCCGGCTTCGAACTTGGCACGGGCTGTCACATCTCGACCATGGCCCCGGCCACCACGGCCCGGCTGCTGCGGGAGACCGGCTGCTGGTGATACCGCTGGTGCCCACGGCCCACCAACCATCTTTCCCAGTCGGCAGAGCCGCTACGGCCGGGCCCAGAACTTGCCATCGCAGCCTGCGAAAACCGAGCCCGGTCATTTGGCGCGGCCTCGACCAGCCTTAAAAATCATCGGTTGGCCGCCACCCCTTTGAAATGCCCTGCCGATGAGCAATGCCGTCCGCCTCTGTTTCGTCCTGCATGACCACCAGCCGGTCGGCAACTTCGACGGCGTTTTCGAGCAGGCCTATCAGGACAGCTACCGGCCGATGCTCGATCTGCTCGCTCGGCACCCCGGCATCCGGCTGGCCCTGCACACCAGCGGCCCGCTGGCAGAGTGGCTGGAGGCCAACCATCCGGAATATCTCGACCGGCTGGCTGAACTGGCGGCGGCGAAGCAGATCGAGATTGTCGGCGGAGCCTTCTATGAGCCGGTGCTGGCCATGCTGCCAGCCCGCGACCGGATTGGCCAGATTCGCCGCTACACCGATTGGCTGGAACACCGCCTGCGGACGAAGGTCACTGGCATGTGGGTGGCTGAACGGGTCTGGGACCCCGGCATGACCGCCGATCTGGCCGCCGCCGGCATCGACTGGACAATCCTTGACGATTTTCATTTCAAGGCAGCCGGCCTGGCCGATGACCAGCTCGACCGGCACTGGCTGACCGAGGGCGACGGCCGCACCCTGACCGTCTTTCCAGTCAGTGAACACCTGCGGTACGTCATTCCCTTCGCCGCCCCGGAAGCAACGCTCGAACACCTCCGATTCCTCGCCGCCCGGCGGCACGGGGCCCTTGCCGTCTTTGGCGACGACGGCGAGAAGTTTGGCGTCTGGCCCGACACCCATCGCACCTGCTTTGAAGAGGGCTGGCTGGAACAGTTCTTTTCCCTCCTCGAGGCCAATGCCGACTGGATCAGGATGACACTCCCCTCGGAGGTGATTCGCGAGGAGCCACCGGCAGGCACCATCTGGCTGCCGGAATGCAGCTATCGCGAGATGACCGAGTGGGTACTGCCCCCGGCAAAACAGCTGGCCTGCATTGAAGCCCGGCAGGCGGCCAAGACCGACCCGCAGCTGGCGGCGATTGAACCGTTTGTCCGCGGCGGCTCGTGGCGGAACTTTCGCCACCGCTACCCCGAGGCAAACGAGATGTATGCCCGCATGCTGGTCGTCAGCAATCGGCTGGCAAGGCTGGGCACCACCGGTCCGGTCGATCGCCAGGCCTATGACGAGGCGGTGGCGGCGACCTATCGCAGCCAGTGCAACTGTGCCTACTGGCACGGGGCCTTTGGCGGCATCTATCTGCCCCATCTCCGCAATGCCGTCTACCGGGAACTGATCACTGCCGAGAATGCCCTCGACCGGGCCGAGGGCCGCATGAGCCCGTGGGTCGAGGCGGTCAGTTCCGATTACACCTTCAATGGCCGGACCGAGGTGCGGCTGTCGAACGAGCA